>JALVQQ010000001.1 GCA_027025395.1 Deltaproteobacteria bacterium
CGGTGTCGGGTTTGCGCAATATGTGAACAGTGCCCCGGATATTTCCACTGTCATCATATATGGGGGAACAGGAGACAACAAATTTGCAGGGCAGGTTGGGGTCCTCTATGGTTGCAATCGCCGCGTTTCCTGTCCGGACGCACCGGACATGGGGGCAGTTGCGCCACGGCCTGTCCGTGCCATGAAATACACTGTAGCAGTGTTTTCCTATGATTTCATCCTGTTTCTGCCCCAGAAGAGCACACATGGCCTCATTTGCACGGATTATTCTCAAATCCGTGTCATGGACAGAGACGGGATCATGAATTGATTCAAAGATATTTTTGAAGGAGAAGCTTTCTGCTGCCCCCATGACTACCTCCCACCCATCACCACGGCGGTTCAGCCAGAACCTGATATGCTGATGTCAACCGTTATTGCCCGAGTCAGGCGGACCGGAAACAAGGCGCTGGTACGGCCAGATTAACGAGCAGTTCATACCCACTTTTCCTGCATATAGCACACCCCGGGGCGATCTGTCAATGATGTTAAATTGAAAGAAGGGGCGCAAGGTTCACACCCCTCTTTTGGCTGGCGGGTTTGACGGCGATTTCTTTTGATTCCGGCAAGTTGGGATATATTTGGTGGTTTTGTAATTAATCCACGCTTACCTTTTTGTAACAATCCGCGTCCCGTGCCGCGCCAAGTGTTTTACAGTTCGGTCCGACACGCCGATAAGGTCTGGAGAAGCATCTCCTTCTCAAGGCCTTGTCATTGAACAGAACAAAATTTTGAATATTCCGGAAACGGGCGCCAGAAACATGAGTCAACTCTACAGCAACCCTGACTACATTTTCGATCTCCTTGTCAGAAAGGGTATCCTTTCGCCACGCAAGGCCGAAGAGTTAAGGCCCAGGGCCATAATCGCCAGGCGAAAGGGAACAGACGTCGTGCAGTGGCTCGATTCCCTCAAGATTGAAAAAAGGGGAGCAAAGGGCAAAGTCATTCAGGAGGCTGACATTGTTGAAGCCGTGGCCGAGGACCAGGGATGGCCGTTCAGGCGTCTGGACCCGGTCCAGCTTGATCTTGAAGTTGTAACACGCAACATTCCCGCATCATTTGCCCGCCAACGGCTTATAGTGCCTGTGGGATGGAAGGATGGCAGGCTTGAAGTTGCTGGCTACACGCCCCTTAACAGCGAACTTGAAGATGATCTCAGACGCGTTTGCAAGGCCGATATAATATCAACTGTCGTGCCGCGCCGTGATATCGAAAAGGTGATACGGGAATTTTTCGACTTCAAGCGCTCCATTACACAGGCGGAAAACACGCTTGCGGCCCCTTCTGTGGATATTTCCAATCTTGAGCAGTTCTTTCAGCTTGCGTCGCACACAAAGGGAGAGGCCTCGGACAAGCACATAAACAAGGCTGTGGATCACCTTCTGCAGTATGCCATGGAGCACAGGGCAAGTGATATTCATATCGAACCGAAAAGAAACGAGTCGGTTGTCCGGCTGAGGATTGACGGCATAATGCATCCGGTTCACCGTCTTCCCAGGGTCGTCCACGAGGCAATATGCACCAGGATCAAGGCCATGTCCCGCCTTGACATTGCTGAAAAGCGCAGGCCCCAGGATGGCCGGATGAAGGTATCCTGGAAAGATGAAGAGGCGGAGGTAAGGGTCTCAACGGTTCCGGTGGCATTCGGCGAGAAGCTGGTGCTCAGGCTGCAGAGCGCTGAAATACTCTTCAGCAGCCTGGAGGAGCTTGGGTTCTCACCGGACGATCACAGACGCTACATGAACTTTCTTGAGCATACCCACGGGATAATCCTGATGACAGGCCCGACTGGAAGCGGAAAGTCCACAACCCTCTACTCGACCCTGCGCCATCTGAGCGGTCCGGAAGTCAATATAGTCACGGTGGAAGACCCCATCGAGATGGTTTATGAAGACTTCAACCAGATAGCGGTACAGCCGCAGATAGACGTCACCTTTGCATCGATTCTGCGCAACATACTCCGCCAGGACCCCGATATTGTCATGATTGGAGAGATAAGGGATGAAGAGACGGCCAGATATGCGGTCCAGGCAGCACTTACCGGGCACCTTGTCTTTTCAACCCTGCACACAAATGATGCCGCCAGTGCGGTAACCAGGCTCCGGGACCTCGGACTGCCCACTTACCTGATCTCCTCCACGCTGCTTGGCGTGGTGGCCCAGAGGCTTGTACGCACCATCTGCCGCGAATGTGAGCAGCCTGTCATGGAACCGGCCCACAAGGTACGTTCCGTGGGGTGCGAGGCAAGCGCGGACATGGTGCAGCTTATGGAGGGAAGGGGATGCGCAACCTGCCGGAAAACCGGCTACTATGGCAGAACCGGAATATATGAAATTCTTTCGGTATCGGGAACGATCCAGGACATGATACACCAGGACCGACCGGAGCATGAGATAAAGGCCCAGGCAATTGAGGAAGGCATGACCACGCTGAAGCAGGATGCCTGCAGAAAAATGTTTCAGGGCATTACAACACTCCACGAAGTGATGCGTACCACTGCATGACGCCGGTTCCGGGCCGCCTTGTCCTTATCAGCGCAATAAAGGCCGTTATGGC
>JALVQQ010000002.1:0-565 GCA_027025395.1 Deltaproteobacteria bacterium
GCATTATGGATTTTGCCATAAACAGCGCCCCTGGTGCGCCAAAACCGGATTATATACGTTTTGAATATACCGGACCGGTCAATTATGAGTTCAAGGGAGGCCAATGGCAAAAAGCGGCGGATGCCACCTTCAATTCACAGAAGGGCATCTGGTCAGCCTCATGGAACACGGTACAGTCCGGCATCATTAACGGGTTTTACATGGTAAGGGCAGTGGCAGGCTTCAATGGAGCAGTTGCGCCCGCAAAGGCACTGGGCAGTTCAGGCCCGCGGGAGATCGCCAGCGATCCAATGATACTCCCCATAGACAACATGGATCCCGACAGATACCAGTTTGAAATTTCACCTGCAAAACGGGTAGTGAAACCCGGAGACAGCCTCGATATCGAAGTGGATTTCAAGAGCCGGTTCGGCTCCCTTGACCATGCAAGGCTGGGGCTGCTGGTGGACGGAGCGCTGCTTGACAACCTTGAGCAGGACAAGCTGCTCGAGACCGCCGCGAATGTGAAACAGGGCCAGAACTGGGATCACCGGTTTACCATACAGCTCTCCCGGCAGATCGAGGG
>JALVQQ010000002.1:575-2587 GCA_027025395.1 Deltaproteobacteria bacterium
GGGCTGCTCATGGCTGACCCTGTATATATCGCAGTCGTGCCCAGGGACATTACAGTAAGCGGAAACGTGACCGATACTGACGGAAGGCTTATATCCGCAACCCTTGTACTTGAAGATGATGAGAACAGCTTTGAGGCCGAGGCAACTGATGAACACGGATACCAGTTCCTGAACGTGCCTGCCGGTGACTATGAACTGCGCCTGGAGAGCCTGCCGGAGGGCTACCGGCAGGTGGTGCCGGCATCAGGCAGCATTACGGTTCATGCACAGGGCAAGGATGTCACACAGAACTTCATGTGCGCGCCCGAGGATATAAACGCCCCTCATGTTTCAGCCATGTCTGACTGGCAGACAACAGTCTCCGATGGCAGAGTATGGGGCATTGCCTACGATGTTCACTTCGGAACCGGAATCAAGGGCGTAAAGGTTGCCATAAAAGACGAAATTGCCGGAAAGTGGCTGAATTCAGGCAACGAGTGGCAGGATTCAGAGACATGGTTCGACGCTGATTTCTCCATGCGCTACGACTCAAAGGGGACTGAATGCCTCCCGGGCGGGGACTGCTCCACCTACCAGAACCGCATCAAAAAGATTCACACCATCTTCAGACCGGATCACGGCGGGGTAGTGTGGAAATATGATATTGCTGAACCTGATCTCCTGACCCGCGGCCAAAAGGTTATTTTGATTAAGGCGGAGGACAATTCGGGCAACACGGCAACTGCAGAGCTGCGTAATATCATAATTGATGCTGATTTTGAAATTACCGAGTCATCCACGGATCCAATGACACTTGCCTTTGAGGACAGATCATCAGGGCCGGTTATATTCAGATCCTGGGACTTCGGGGATGGTCACACAGGCTCCGGCATGTCGCCGGTTCATACATATTCTGCCGGAGGAACCTATGAAATAACCCTGTACGTGGAGGGCGTTGACAGTTCCGACTCGGTTACCAGGACATACACGGTGTCCGGCGGCGGCATCATTCCGGACATCAAGGCCAACAACATGGACCAGCTTGACATATCAGCCGGGGGAGAAGGCGTTACACTCTCCCTCGGGCTGCAGGCAGACGGAGCAGCGGGCCGGAATGCTGACTGGTGGCTGGTTGCGCTTATGCCTGACGGAAGGATAGTTCACTATGACCTTGCGGAAGGCAAATGGGTAACCGGCTTTGACCTTGCGGATTTCACCTACCAGGGGCCTCTGTTCGACTTCTCCCCGGTGCCGGTATTTCACGGATATACCATGCCGCCTCCAGCGGCAGGTGCCGATTTTATACTTCCGGAAGGAACAAGCGTTTTCTTCTTCGGTGTAGATACCCTTATGAACGGAACGCTTGACATGGATTCCCTGAAGTATGATTTCGTTGAAATAAACGTACATAATCCATAAGGTTGCAGGCTTCGGCCCAGGTTATACCTGTTGCAGGCATGCCGGGCAAAAGGCAAAGAACGGCATTGCGCAGTCTGGATCAAGGGAAAAGGGAGATCTTCGGCTGGATTCCTGGTTAGGCGAGGGTACTGCCGCAGCCATCCACCTGCCCCGGGACAGGCGCAGGGAAATACGGCTGAAAAGATTCTTACCGAACCTATCAGGAAACAGTGCGTGGTTTTATACTATTTTCCGGGTACAGGTGACAGAAAAGGGCTTCCGTAATATAATTATAATTTCAGAAACAAAGATGGCTGCTTCCAGCATCCTGCCCGCCGGTTACTGCCGCACACTGAAAGCAGCTGACGGAAACCTTGGGCCGGCCCGTGCCGAAATGACGGGTCAACCCTGTAAAACATGAAAGTATTCATCAAAAATGGGATGACTACACCGCTTGCGTGACCGAAATCAGACTTTTGGCAATAGATCCCATTGGACGAAATCATTTGAGGAGAACATAATGCCGGAGCGTATATACAACTTCAGCCCGGGGCCTGCCACACTTCCAGTTGAGGTGCTTGAGCAGGCGTCCGAAGATATCGTAAACTTCAGAAACAAGGGGATAGGCCTGATCG
>JALVQQ010000003.1 GCA_027025395.1 Deltaproteobacteria bacterium
TATCCTATGCGGTTGGCATATTTTTCAAAGAAAAGGTCATCGTTATCTTCAAAATGCATGCGCGGGAATACCTCGAAAACTCCGATGACATCTTCCTGCTGCCCCAGCGCATGGCGGTGAAACAGGCGCCTGTTGCCGCGAATTGGATAAACGCGGGAATCCCCTGCATTATAAGGCCTGTCGGATAATACGATTCCTTCGGGAGGTTCGGAGCCACATACGGAAAGCCCGCTCAGGGAATCGCAGGCAATGGTGAGCCTGTGCGTCTCCTCGTCCAAAATATAGAGACATGAATCAAATCCCATGAACTCCTTGGGGACAAACACACAAACCCTGTAAAAATTTTCGAGTGTTTCAAGCTCTTGGGCCAGATCAAAAAACGCCCGCAGGGTCCTGCCCTGAAGCTTGTTGAAATCATACCGTTCATAGTCCTCCTTTTTTTGCCTAATCCTCGAAAGGACAGCAGTGAATTCCGACGGCGATATTGAGCAGTGTATTGACATGAACCGGCTTCCTGCTTGAATGTTTCCTGTCTATTTCAACGGCTTTCACCATGATTGCTGAAGTACGCCTCAATGGCGTCAACCATATCCTTGATGGTGGATTTTTCAGGCTGAATGTCAATGACAAGCCCCTGTTCCTCAGCAGTCCTGGCGGTCACCGGCCCGATACAGGCTATTTTGGCCCTGCTCAGTATCCGTTCTCTCAATTTTTCAGGCACCATTTTGAAAAAATTCCTTACCGTTGAAGAGCTGGTAAAGGTAAGGACATCAACATCCTCATCCTGGAGTATCTCCACCACGTCCTGGCGCAGTTCCGGGGTGACGGTCTGGTATGCGGTTGCAACCGTCACCTCGGCTCCCATCTCTTCAAGCCCCCTTGGCAGAACCTCCCTTGCCTTTGCTGCCCTTGGCACAAGTACCTTGCGGGAATCCATGTCAAGCCTTGAAAATGCCTCCACAAGTCCCTCGGCCCTGAAATTTTCAGGGACAAGATCGACATCGAGATGATAACCCTTTATGCAGTCTGCTGTGCTTGCTCCAACGCATGCGATCCTTGCGTTTCCCAGCACCCTGATATCATGACCTTTTTCAAAAACCCGCTCAAGAAAATATTTTACAGCATTTGGGCTGCTGAATACTATCCAGTCATAGGTGCCCAGTTTGGAGATGGCTGCATCCAGGCCTGAAAGATCATCAGGGGGCTTGACCTCTATTGCGGGACATTCGACACAGCCCGCCCCACGCCTTTCAAGCAGCCTGACCAGTTCGCTGGACTGCGCCCTTGTGCGGGTTACCAGTATGCGCCTGCCAAGCAGCGGAAGGCGTTCAAACCAGTTAAGCTGCTCCCTGAGGGCAACTACCGTGCCTATTACAATAATAGCAGGTGGCTTGAAGCCCTTTTCCTTGACAATGTCCGCAATATTTGAAAGGGTGCCTGTAACTGATCTGTGAAATGGCGTGGTGCCCCACCTTATAACTGCTACAGGCGTATCAGGGCTGCGCCCATGCTCCATGAGCTTGCCGCAGATATGAGACAGGTTCGTCATTCCCATAAGAAAAACAAGGGTGCCCACACCCTTTGCAAGGCCCTCCCACTGAACCGGGGCCTCCTTTGTATCAAAGCGCCTGTGACCGGTTATGAATGCCACTGACGCCGTATGTTCCCGGTGGGTCAGGGGCACGCCTGCATATGCCGGCACCGCAATGGCGGAGGTGACTCCGGGCACTACTTCAAAATCAATGCCCGACTCGGCCATTACCTGGGCCTCTTCGCCGCCGCGGCCAAAGATAAAGGGATCTCCTCCCTTCAGCCTCACCACCATTTTGCCTTCCGATGCCTTTTTTACAATGTAGCTGTTGATTTCATCCTGATTCGCAACGTGACGGCCAACCCGTTTGCCGACATAAATGAACTCTACGTCAGGCCTGGCAAACGCCAGCAGCCTGGGGCTGGCAAGCCTGTCATATATGATGACATCGGCCCTTTCTATGAGCCTTTTGCCCCTGAGAGTCAAAAGGCCTGGATCCCCAGGCCCCGCACCTACCAGATAAACTTTTCCTGTCCTGTTTTTTTCCACAATCAACCTGCGTTTCCGCTGTAAACCTTTTCAAGAATCGCTCGCCCTCCAGCCTCAAGTATCTCATCGGCCAGGGATGTCCCCAGGGCTTCCGGATCGGACGAAGGCCCCGTTATGCTTCTGCGTATTACTTCATGGCCCTCTTCATCGGCCACCAGCCCTTCCAGGGTTATTTCATGGTTGTCAAGCACTGCGAATGCGCCGATTGGAACCTGGCATCCGCCTTCGAGGCGGAACAGAAATGAGCGTTCGGCTCTTACACAGAGGGCGGTCTCTTCATCATGAATGGCAGAGAGAATCTCTCTCATTCTTTCATCATCAGACCTGAATTCTATGCCAAGGGCGCCCTGGCCGATGGCCGGAAGCATCACTTCGGGACTGAGGTATTCAGTAACCCGCTCTCCAAGCCCGAGCCTGTTAAGCCCAGCGGCAGCCAGAACGATTGCGTCGTACATGCCATCATCGAGCTTGCGAAGGCGGGTATCCAGATTCCCCCTCAGGGAC
>JALVQQ010000004.1:0-1882 GCA_027025395.1 Deltaproteobacteria bacterium
CGGTAATAGATCCTCTACACATCAACATAAGCAGCGGCGACAGCCTGGAAGATATTCGCGCGGAAATAGACAGCCAGGCAAACCTTAAGGCCGTTATAGAGAATGGAAAACTCCAGTTATACGCTGCAGGAGAGGCTGCCTCTTTTGCCTTTGCCGAGGATACCTCAGGTCTTTTGGATTATCTAAGCCTTTCAACCCCTTCCGGAGGGGCGCTGAATCCGGCCAACAATGTGAATGCCCTTGCCCTCAGGGATCTCAACCGCCAACCTGTGGAAGCTCTGAACGATGCCACCCTGAGCCAGGCGTATCAGGGCCTGGTGGGGAAAGTTGGAATACACACGAGAACCTTCAAGCTGGATCTCGATTTTACCAAGGGGGCAGTCAGTGAGCTGAGGGCCAAGAGGGAGGATATTTCAGGTGTATCCATAGATGAGGAACTTTCAAATCTTTTGAAATTCCAGCATGCCTATACAGCAGCGGCAAAGCTTATAAAGGCGGCAGATGAGATGTTTCTTTCTCTCTTAAATGCCAAGTGATTTTCAATGAAGTATTTATTGTCCAGCTGAAGATACAGGGGTAACAACATGAGAGTGACCATGAATACAATGTACAGCCAGATCAATCTGGATCTTTCAAGGCTCACCGAACGCCTTGCCGGCTTGACAGACAGCATATCCTCGGGCAAGCAATACCAGGTGCCTTCCGACGCCCCGGTCAAGCTGACCCATGCCTTGGGATTAAGGGATTCCCTTGCAGAAACCGAACAGTACAAAAGGGGCATATCTTACGGCAATGGATGGGTAAGGGCTACGGAGAACGTGATGACCCATGTCACCGACAGGCTCACCCGGGCCAAGGAACTGGCAGTTGAAGCAGCAAATGATACACAAAACGCAGGGACTAGAAAGGCCATTGCCCAGGAGATAAAGGCCATACTTGAAGAAGTCGTAAGCCTCGGAAACACAAGGCTGGGAAACAGATACATCTTGGCTGGAACCAGGACCACCGGATATCCTGCGGGCGAAGCCCCCTTTGTTATGGATAGGGATATGAATGTTGAATACACGGGAAACCGGGAAGAAATTACACTGGATGTCTCTTCTGGCAAAAAACAGAAGATCAACCTTGATGGACAAACCAGCTTGATGGAAAGCGGATCTTTCCAGGCCCTAAAGGATCTTTATGACAGTCTTATGGCAGATAGTCAGCCAAACATAGAAAATGCCCTGGGCAAGATAGATCAGTCCATAGATTACGTAAGTGACAAGACAGCCGAGCTCGGGGCCGTGGCCAATTCCCTGGAAGTAAAAGATGAAATGGCAGATTCCATGGGAATAATAAACAGGCAGGTTCTTTCAGATGTGGAAGACACTGATATGATAGATGCCATTAATTCCCTCAGTGCAACACAGACTGCCTATCAGGCGGCTCTGGGGGCAGCATCAAAGGTAATGCATGTGACGCTGGCGGAGTATCTTTAATGTTTGGTTTTTGCTGAGTGGTTTTTTGTTATGCCAGGGAGGGCAACTTGTTAATATTTTCCAGGAAGACGGGTGAAAAGATAAGGGTCGGAGATGATATAGAAATCGTGGTGCTGGAGATGAAAAAAGGCAAGGTAAGGCTGGGCATAAACGCCCCGAAAAAGCTTGCCATTCACCGGGAAGAAATCTACCAGAAGATACTTGAGGAAAACAGGCTTGCTGCGGCAAGTGCCGTGGGTCAAGGAATGGGACTGAAGGATTTTACTGGTCAGTAACCTGATTCTGCTCCTTTAATTAAGTCGCCACGTCCCGAAACAGTACGAAAGCGAAGACATAAATGAAGGTAGAAACCACAAGATTCGGTTCAATAGAAATAGACAAGGACAAGATACTAACATTTG
>JALVQQ010000004.1:1892-2583 GCA_027025395.1 Deltaproteobacteria bacterium
CCTTATCATAAACGTGAAGAACAGGCGTGCCTGTCAGGCAGTTCTCGATCCCAAGAAATATCCGGTTCGTTTTGAATTTTCATAGTATCCTTTCTCTTGATTGACAGTTTTATGAAATTCAGGGGGGAGCATTCCCAGTTTGTCCCTGGACGAAGAAGGGCAGGGATCGGTGCATTTCTTTCAAGGTTCACCAAGCCGCTGTGCAAGTTTCAAATTCTTCTCGAATTCAGACATCGCCCATCTCGGTGGTTGAATGCGGCTGAAGTTGGCTTCCTTGTGGTGAAACCCTTCAAGAAACACACCTTCCTTGCCAGTGGCATAAATGGGGGACAAACTGGGAATGCTCCCATTTCAGGGTGTTTCTACAAGATTCTGGTGCCTAGTTCAGGTGTCTTTCGGTTTTTGTATCCTGCGTTCGGGGGTTTTTACATTGTCATGGGTTGCCTTTTGGTGTTAATAATCCGGCATGAAATGTCCGTTTTGTGACCATGAAAATTCCAAGGTAGTGGATTCCAGGCCGGCCAGAAATGGCAGGGCCATAAGAAGACGCCGTGAATGCCTTAACTGCTCGGAACGTTTCACCACCTATGAACAGTTGGAAGAGTTCCAGCCCATGGTGGTGAAAAAGGACGGACGCCGCGAAGCATTCGAAAGAAGAAAGGTTATAGAGGGCATACTCAAGGCCTGTGAG
>JALVQQ010000005.1:0-6529 GCA_027025395.1 Deltaproteobacteria bacterium
GCACAGTAGGTTCCGTGCATGCCAAGCATTCCAAGGCTCAACTCAGAGGTACCGGGAAAGCCGCTGAGCCCCATGAGAGTCATGGTGACTGGAGCATGCAAAAGCTCCGCGAGCTCCGTCATCTCCCTGTGGGCATTTGCTATCACCACCCCACCGCCAACGTAGAATACAGGCCTCTTGGCCTTTTCTATCATCTTGTAAGCGCGATCGATCTGCTTGGAATGGGGATCGGTAACGGGATTGTATGACCGGAACTTAATCTTCTCCGGATAGTCAAACTCCGCCTTTGCGTTCTGCACATCCTTCGGCAGATCAATAAGCACCGGACCAGGACGTCCGGACTGAGCAACGACAAAGGCCTCCTTGAGAATACGGGGCAGATCCTTGACATCCTTTACAAGATAGTTGTGTTTGGTACACGGCCTGGTAATGCCGACAATATCAACCTCCTGAAAGGCGTCATTGCCTATTAGCGACGTTGGAACCTGCCCGGTAAACACAACTATGGGAATGGAATCGGCATAAGCAGTGGCAATGCCGGTGACTGTATTGGTTGCGCCCGGGCCGGAAGTGGCAATGGCCACGCCTACCTTGCCGGTCGCCCTGGCATATCCGTCAGCAGCATGAGTTGCACCCTGTTCATGCCTGACCAGCACATGCTTTACAGTGCCGTCTCTCTCGAGGGTATCATAAACATCAATAATGGCTCCACCTGGAAATCCGAAGCATACTTCAACTCCTTCCCTTTTCAGAGCCTCTACGACCATTTCTTTTCCGGTCATCATAGTCATTTACATGTACCTCTGCTCTTTTTTAATTTCACCGCCGGATTCAGGCTGTAGTGCTTTTAATTGCAGTAAACAGTAACATTATTCCTCCGCCACTCCGTTGTCAACGCCATTAAGGACTTTTTAACCGGGAGTTAACAATCCATGACAAAGCATATCCTATTTGCCCTTGAAAACGGATTACTGATATACATGATCCAGGCAGGAAAACCGGGAGCAGGTTCACATTCCTGAAACCGGCCACCCCGGCTGGCATAAACTGAATCTGTTGATAATGGCAGGACATCAGCCCGGAAACAGCCGCCCAAAGGAATGAAATCAGACCGACCCTGACTTGCGAATCACAGGCTCTCATGCGTACCCCGGGCAAAAGACGCGGAGCAACTGCTTGTCGGAAGTTTGCAAGCCGAAACAAGCGTAACAGTCCAGAAGAAGGGGGCGGATTACTTCTCCTGAAAGCAGGTGCCGGTTATTGCTTTGATAGAATTTTCTTCACTTGGGAGATTTTTTTGTTTAAAGTGCTAGACGGCTTTTGGAAGCCGTTCACACGGCAGAATTACACTCGACCTGAACGTGCCATTAATTACGCGAATCATAAGGATTTATATCTAGATGCTGACCAAACTTGCAATCAGGGAGCCTGGGCATAGAGCTGGCAAATGGCTCTTTTACTGCATCGTAGTTGGCCTTTTGGCAGGGACCGGTGCGGTAATATTTCATTTTCTGTGCAACTTTGGCCACTTTCTGTTTCTTGACTTCATCGCCGGCTACCGTCCAAGCCATCCGGCGGGCGATCTTCCTCTTTTTGGCCATACACACCATCCCCTGAGGCCCGTGCTTCTATGGCTTGTCCCGGCAGCCGGAGGCCTGCTGAGTGGAATAATAGTGTACCGCTTCTGTCCGGAGGCGCAGGGACATGGCACGGATTCTGCCATAAGCGCATATCATCATCAGAATGGACGCATCAACCCCAAGGTCCCCTTTGTTAAAACCGTTGCATCTTTTATCACCCTTGGCACAGGGGGATCGGGCGGAAGTGAAGGTCCTATATGCCAGATCGGAGCTGGGCTTGGTTCACTTTTTGCCCAGAAAACCGGCCTGACCGAAAGGGAAATGCGCATTTTGATGGCAGCAGGAATGGGAGCCGGGATAGGAAGCATATTCAGGGCGCCGCTTACCGGCGCGCTTTTTGCCGCAGAGATACTTTACAGCGAGCCGGAATTTGAGGCCGATGTCATCATTCCAACTGCAATAGCCTCCACGGTGGCCTACTCCCTGTTCTGTTCAATATTTGGCTGGGGATCGCTGTTTAGGGCGGAGGATTTTCACTACTCTAACATACTGGAGCTGGGGCCATATACCGTACTTGCAGCGGCCCTCACCCTTGGGGTGTTCCTTTTTGTCAAAATATTCTGGGGATTTCATGACTTCTTCCAGAAACTAACCATTCCAATGTGGGTCAAGCCCGCCATAGGAGGCATCCTCACCGGTACCCTTGGCCTTGTTATTCCCCAGGTACTCGGCTTCAGTTATGGTTTCATACAGGACGGCCTGAACAATAACGTAACGATTTGGCTCTTCGTGGCTGTAGCCATGGGCAAGATCATGGCGACATCATTCTCCATAGGTTCCGGCGGAAGCGGGGGCGTGTTCGGTCCATCTGTTGTGATTGGAGGATGTATCGGAGGCGCAACAGGCCTGTTTTTTCACAACCTTCTTCCGTCAGTTGTGGAAACACCGGCCGCCTTCATCATTGTAGGAATGGCGGGATTCTTTGCAGGCAGTTCAAATGTACCCATAACCGCTGTGATCGTGGTAAGTGAAATCACCAGTTCCTATCACCTTCTCCTTCCAAGCATGCTTGTATGCAGCCTGAGTTACTTTCTTTGCAGGCCGTGGAATCTTTACAGGGCCCAGGTCAGGGCAAAAATAGACTCACCGGCTCACAAAGGTGAATTTTTTACGGACTTGATGGAGGATATAAAGGTTGAGGACATATTCGATCCAACCAAGGCCTTTGCGGTGATACCTGAAGACATGAGTTTTTCACAATTTTGCAAATTTTTCAGCGCCACTGACCAGCATTATTTTCCCGTTGTTAACAGGCAGGGCAAGCTTAGCGGCATTTTTTCAGTAAATGACATCAGACAGTGCCTGTTTGATGACAAAGACCTTGGGAACCTGGTTCTTATGCGTGATGTGGCCCGCCGCGACGTTATAACAGCCACCCCGTCAGAAGACATCAACAGTCTGCTTCACAAATTCACAATACGGAATATTGACCAGATTCCGGTTGTAAGCGATGATGATCCCAAGAATTTCCTTGGCATGATAAGCCGCAGAGAAGTAATTGCCTTCTACAATGAAACTCTTCACAGGCTTAAACAGAACGCTTCCGACAAGGGTAAAATACCATTCTGATCAACAAACAGAAACTGGGCTTTCCGCCCCCAAATAATTTGAACAGTTCCTTACTCTGATAAAAGATAACTGCATCAGCCAGACCACCGGCTCTCAGGTTTAATAATCCTTCCTGCCCCAGATCTCAAACAGCACCGTGGAGGCGGCCGGCACGAAGTGGCAAAAAAAACCCCTGACTTCCGCATAGTCAGGGGCAAACGACCACCAACCGCCCACCAGTCCATAATTTCAGGGTTGGAAACTGTAAGCGGCTACGGGAGCGCAATAAAAACAAATTCACAAGAAATCTGAATCCATTTTCATGTACCTGTTTACCAGGCGCTGATATTCAAGGAGCAACCAGCACGCTCTTCCAGAGTCTGCGCAGTGAATACCCGACAGCAAGTCACCGTGTACGGGCACAAAAAAAGCCCTCCAGCTGTCGCTGAAGGGCTTCCATAGCCTGCAATTAAATATATTAACGTGTTTTCTACTGATGTCAACCGCTGATGCGATTATTTCTGCTGTTATTATTCCCCTTCTTCAGAATCTTTCTGCGATGCTTCAGCAGCATCCTCATGTCCCACATCCTCGGTAACAGAAAATTCTTCTGGAGCCGCCTCCTCTATAACGGGCTGAGCGGTTTCTTCGGCTACCTCTTCATTAGCCTCGGCCTGGACGACAGATTCGGTTGGAGTTTCATGCTCGACAACTGTTCCCTCTCCTTCCAAATCAGATTCTGCAGAGGCAGCAACAGCCGTAGGAATAACAGAAGGAGTTTCATGTACAGGTGATTCAGGACCCGGCGCAGGGGTCTTTTTTTCAGATTTGCCCCCCATGGGTGCTGTGGCAAATTCTATAAGAGCCATCATCGAGGCATCTCCGCGCCTTGGCCCTATCTTCACTATACGGGTATAGCCACCATTCCTTTCGATAAAGAGCGGTGCTATCTCGTCAAACAGTTTGGCTACAGCCTGTTTCGTCCTGATTACAGAAAGGGCCTGCCGTCTGGCGTGAAGATCCCCCCTCTTCCCAAGGGTAACCATCCTGTCGGCTAGTCTCCTAAGCTCTTTGGCACGGGTTACAGTGGTAACTATCTGTCCATGATCAATTAATGATGTCACCATGTTACGCATCATTGCCTTGCGGTGCGAGGTACTGCAACCCAACTTTCTATTTTTAACGCGATGCCTCATTATTCATCACCTTCCTTACTACTTTTCTCCGCGGATTCCGCCTTTGCTGACTCAGGCGGTTTCCAGCCCTCAAGCTCCATACCAAGATGAAGACCGAGACCATCGAGTATTTTCTGAATCTCCTCAAGAGACTTGCGCCCGAAATTCTTGGTCTTTAGCATCTCCTGCTCACTCTTCTGAACCAGTTCGCCAATAAAATGTATATTGGCATTTTTCAGACAGTTGGCAGAACGGACAGAGAATTCAAGTTCATCAATTTTCTTGTTGAGCTGTTCAAGTTTGCCGTCAAAATCATCGCTTGGCGGCTCAACCACCGGCTCTTCAACTTCGTCAAAGTTGATAAAGACGGTAAGCTGCTCCTTGAGAATCTTGGCAGCATAGGCAATGGCGTCTTCGGGCTTCACACTGCCGTCAGTCCAGACCTCCAGAGTAAGCTTGTCATAATCGGTGCGTTGTCCAATACGGGCCTGGGTAACCTTGTAATTAACCTTCTCAATGGGAGAGAAGAGGGAATCCATGAAAATACGGCCCACCACCGCAGCTTCTTCTCCCTTGTCATGCTCCTCGGCTGCTATGTAGCCCTTTCCCCACACCGCAGTTAACTCGATATTCAGTTCACCATCGTCATTCAGGGTGGCTATGTGAAGGTCTGGATTCATGATCTCGACACCACCGCTGGTTGATACAATGTCAGCCGCCGTAACTTCACCAGGCCCCTTCTTCTCAATCAACAGCCGCTCTTCCCGGTCATTTTGCATCTTGAGCCTGACGCCCTTGAGATTGAGGATGATTTCAGTAACGTCTTCGATAACACCGGGGATTGTGGCAAATTCATGCAACACGCCATCTATCTTCAGGGACTTGATGGCGGCTCCCTGCAAGGAGGAAATCAACACCCTGCGAAGGGCTATCCCAAGCGTGGTTCCATATCCGCGCTCCAGTGGCTCGCAGGTGAATTTACCATACCTGTCGGTATGAGTATCAGATTCCACCTGAAGCGGATTTGGAACGATTAGTTCCCGCCAATTTCGGTAAAATGGAGTCTGATCACTGTTCTGATTTTCTGTCATAATGGCATTCCGTCTTTGATAAGAGGAAAATTATCTATTTGGAGTAGAACTCAACTATTAGCTGTTCCTGAATGGGAATAGTTATATGACCTCTTTCCGGCATACCCTTCACGGTACCTTCCCGCTTGTCCGCATCAAGCTCAAGCCACTCAGGCACTCCCCTGCGCGCAACCGCCTCAAGGGCCTGCACAACAGGTAAAATATCACGGCTTTTCTCTCTCAAGGCAATCTTATCCCCCTCCTTGGTGAGAAAAGAAGGGATATCTGTTTTTACCCCATTTACAGTAAAATGGCCGTGACGCACAAGTTGACGCGCCTGCGAACGGGAATCGGCGAAACCAAGCCTGTAAACAACATTATCCAGACGACGTTCAAGCAGAACCAGCAGATTGGTGCCCGTCACACCCTTTAGCCGGTCAGCCTCGTTAAAATAGGAGCGAAACTGCTCTTCCTTCACACCGTACATCCGGCGCACTCTCTGCTTTTCTCTCAGACGGATACCGTAGTCTGACACCTTTATCCTGCGTCCCTGCCCGTGCTGTCCAGGGGGATAACTTCGTCTCTCGAATGCACATTTATCTGAAAAACAGCGGTCCCCTTTCAGAAAGAGTTTACTGCCTTCCCGTCTGCACAGACGGCATCGCGGTCCTGTATATCTCGACACTGTAAATCCTCCGGTAATTTATAACGACAGCATTCTCAACTAACTGCCGTGATAACAATTGCAATCATTCCTGGCCTGTGCCTGATAATTCCTCTTGATAACCTGACCAGCCCTGACCATGAGGCACTCGGGCAAAGACGGCCGGCCAAGCTCATGACAATGTAATATCAGACTCTGCGACGTTTAGGCGGGCGGCATCCGTTATGAGGAAGCGGCGGAACATCCATAATAACCTCTATCCTACCCCCTGCCGCCGCCAGGGTTCCAGCACCGCCATGCGCCCTATCTTGCCCTCCGGCAACAGGCGGGCGCAGCCTACCGGCTCGCCCTCCGGCCCGTTGGCCAGAAAGTGCTCGCAGCGGGGGTCGATGCCGTCCCATTCCAGCTCCTCGGGCACCCCCTGTTCCTCTA
>JALVQQ010000005.1:6539-7862 GCA_027025395.1 Deltaproteobacteria bacterium
TAACCTTTATCTTGAGTCCTGCGGCCGCAAGCGCCCTGATAGCAGCCTCTCTGCCCGACCCTGGACCATTTACATGGACATCCACGCTTCTCATGCCATGATCCATTGCCTTGCGGGCAGCAGCTTCAGACGCCATCTGGGCAGCAAAGGGAGTACCCTTTCGTGACCCCTTGAAGCCCTGAACTCCACATGTAGACCACGAAACTGTGTTGCCCTGTTTATCCGTAATGGTAATAACTGTATTATTGAACGTGGCCTGGATATGCACAATCCCTTCGGGGATATTCTTCTTTTCCCGTCTTCCGCCCCTTCTTGGTGATGCCATTTATGGACTCCTGCTGAAATACTCTCAAACAGAAACGTGTATTAAACGTTATCTGGTGCTATATGATTATTTTAACGCTTTTTCTTCTTGACTGCCGTCCGGCGCGGCCCCTTTCTGGTGCGGGCATTGGTTGACGTCCTCTGCCCCCTGACCGGAAGTCCGCGGCGATGCCTCAGACCACGATAACATCCCATGTCCATGAGACGCTTAATATTCATTGATACTTCTCGTCTGAGGTCTCCTTCTATCTTGTACTCGTTATCAATTATCTTGCGCAGTGAAGTAATATCTTCATCTGTAAGCGCATCCGTCTTTTTGTTGCGGTCAATACCTGCCTTGTCCAGGATCCTGCCGGAAAGTGTACGTCCTATTCCGTAGATGTAGGTAAGGGCAATTTCAAGCCTTTTATTGTTGGGCAGGTCCACTCCTGCTATTCGTGCCACTGGCTACCTCCCTCTAACCTTGCCGCTGTTTATGTCTCGGGTTCTTGCATATTACCCTAACGATACCCCTGCGCCTGATAACTTTGCAGTCCTTGCACCTGGGCTTAACTGATGCTTTTACCTTCATGATATACCCCTGTATTCATACTTGCTTTTTGAAACTCCGGGAAGGTGACGCATTTCAGGTTAGCGCTCTCTATATACAACTCTTCCACGTGTCAGGTCATAAGGCGATAATTCCACTGTTACCCTGTCTCCGGGCAGTATCCGGATATAGTGCATCCTCATTTTTCCGGAAATGTGGGCCAGCACCTTATGGCCATTATCAAGCTCTACCCTGAACATTGCATTCGGCAAAGTCTCAAGCACCTTACCTTCGACCTGGATCGCGTCTCCCTTAGACATATATTTTTCCTGCTCTTTTCATTATGGATGCCGTTAATAAAAATAACCTCTGTTGCCTTTCCGTCACCGAAAGTTCAGCATGCGAAATCAGAAACTATACACAATCTTGGGCAAAAAGCAAACCCTAACTGTCTTGCTTCAATTCACTCA
>JALVQQ010000006.1 GCA_027025395.1 Deltaproteobacteria bacterium
AGTTACAAACGTGTCCCCCCCAAGTCCCCCCCCGAGGGGGCGAGAAGCTGATTTTTATTTTTTAATTTCTTGGAATTATTGGATATTTTGGAGCCGACAGGGGGACTTGAACCCCCGACCTGCTGATTACGAATCAGCTGCTCTACCAACTGAGCTATGTCGGCTCACATCGATTTCCGGGTTGTTTTTTTATCATAACAGATTGATGCAGGTCAACATGAAAGTTTTATATTGATGTGGCAGCGGCCTGCCATGCCGGTTTCAGGGTCAGAAGCTTCAAATTTTAGCATTGCCCTTTCCATCTTCTTTTCAGCCCGGTGTGCCGGAAGGCGCAATACGCCGCCAAATTCCCCCGTATTGCCTGTGCATTTCAATGTTGCAGAGCAGACGCCACGAACTCCTGTATCACCCATGAGTTCTGCCTTGACCCTGAAGCGTGACGCATCCCATCTTCCCCCGGCACAGACAGGACAACCACATGAGAGGCTTAGCTGCACCGCAACCCAAACGGAATTGTCCTTCCCTGGCCTTACAGTTGAACCTGCCTGGGGAGTCACCGGCTGGATCATGAGCATCCGGTTCATTGTTTTAGGTCCTTATGACAACCAGTTCTCGATGCCGTATATAGGCCACCAGGCTTTCCTCCTCCTTGCGAGTCAGCCTGAATTTCAAAGCCATCTGCATCACGTTTTTATCGTTCAGCATTGTCCGACTCGTTCTGACCACCTCTGCCTCCTGTATTTCCAGGGTTGGCCATGTTTTTTCGTGATTGATTTTCAGGTCAAGTATGACCGGCCCTACCACCATGTGAACCTCAGGCAGCATGAGGCCTGACGTCATATCCGGATACATGCACATGCCGCCCGCGCTAATATCCTTGATGCTGCCTGTAATGCACCTGCTTCTGACTCTTTTTCTCTTTGAAGAAAGCTTTTTTTGAATCATGACCCTGGCCCTGGAGTCAGGGGGCACATCTATCCTGAAACAGGCCCTGCGTTCAGACACCACATGCAATTCAGGCAGTTCAAAAAATATCGAATGACCGGTTATTTCTTTTACATGAACCTTGAGTGAATGCCAGGGTTCATTCGGCAGCCTGTACTTGAGAAGGGCCGTATCCACTGAACTGTCCCAGCCAGGGGGAAGCTCTACCTCTACCCCCTTTTTGCTCAGGGAAATTATAAGGGCAGGATTGGATTTATAGCCTGGATAGCACAGCTCAAGCCATATTCGTTTCTTGAGAATCCTATTAAGTTCTTCAACTATCAGCTTACGGTTGGATGTATATTTGATTTCATCACCATAATAGACCCAACCCTTGTCTGACTGTGAATTTCTTTTAAGTTCCAGCGCAATCATTACTTGATTTCCGCCCAATTTTTCCCATAACCGACTGAAACCTCAAGTGGCACTTCAAGCTGTGTGACATTTTCCATAACATCGGCAACCAGGCCGGCAACCTTTTCTCTCTGCCGGACATCACACTCGATTACCAGTTCATCATGAACCTGCAATACCATTAGCGCCCCGGGAAACAGCTCCTGCAATTCATTTCTGCATTTGATCATCGCAAGCTTGATTATATCAGCAGCCGTACCCTGAATTGGAGTATTTACAGCAGTTCTTTCCGCAAACTCCCTGATATTTTTCTGCCTTGCATGTATGTCAGGCAGATAGCGCCTTCTTCCAAAAAGCGTTGTTACATAACCTTTCTCCCTTGCCTCCGCCACTATCTTATCTATATAGATTTTAACTCCAGGATAGTGATTGAAATAACGTTCCATGAATTCGGCAGCCTCTTTCCTGGATATGGAAAGCTCCTTGGCCAGTCCATAGGGACTCATGCCGTAAATTATCCCGAAATTCACCGTCTTGGCCACCCGTCTCATTTCCGGGGTTACCAGCTGTGGCATCACGCCGAAAACCTCGGACGCTGTCCTGCCGTGGATGTCTTCACCATTTCGGAAGGCTGTTACAAGCGCCCTGTCCCGCGAGTAATGCGCCAACACACGCAGGTCAATTTGAGAATAGTCAGCAGATACAAAAATTCTGCCCTCCGGGGCTACGAAAAGCTGCCTGATTCTTCTCCCTTCATCGGTTTTTACCGGGATATTCTGAAGATTCGGATTGCTTGATGAAAGCCTTCCGGTGGCAGTGACGGTCTGGTTAAAAGAGGTATGAATCCTGCCGGTTTGAGGATTTATAGCCTTTTTGAGACCGTCAACATATGTGGATTTGAGCTTGGCGATATTTCTGTGCACAAGAATCCTGGCAGGAAGCGGGTGTATCTCCGCCAGCTTTTTCAAAACCTCCATGTCGGTTGAATAGCCGGTTTTTTTCTTGGTTTTTTTGTGATGAGGCAGCTGAAGCTTTTCAAAGAGAATGCGCCCGAGTTGCGCCGGGGAATTTATGTTGAATTTTTCTCCGGCAAGTTCATAAATTTCCGACTCTATATCCCGAAGCCGTGCAGAGAATTCATCAGAGAGTCTATCCAGCTGATCTGCATCAACCCGAATGCCCGCCATCTCCATATGTACTAGGACGGGCACAAGTGGCATTTCAATTTTTGTAAAAAGTTCATAAAGCCCCTTGTCCTTGAGCATCTCCTCCAGTTTTTCCCTTGCAAGGCAAGTCACATGCACATCTTCACACGAGTAATCGCGCGCCTTGTCGAGAGATACTTCCGCAAAACTGGAACCCTTTTTAAGACCTGATGTCACCTGCTTGTAAGAGATCATCTGGTGGCCAAGCAGGTCCTGCGCAATTTCATCAAGCCCGTGGCGCCTGCGGGAAGGATTCAGCAGGTACGATGCAATCATTGTATCGAATTCAACACCCTCCATCGAAGCACCATGCCGAGCCATGACAATCATGTCATACTTTATATTCTGACCGGTTTTGACAATCGACCTGTCTGAAAGGACGGGGGCAAGCTGCTCAATGGTGCGCCTCATGTCCGGCTGGAGTTCTTCAGTAACGTGGGCCAATGGTATGTAAACAGCTTCAGGAGGCTCGATACAAAGGGAAACGCCGACAAGTTTCGCCTCCATCGGGACTTCACTTGTTGTTTCCGTATCTATTGTCACCCTCCCCGCCTCTTTTATTCTGTTTACCCAGGCAGTTACATCCTCCTCTGTGCGTGCAAGGCTGTAGTTGTCCATGGAAATAATTTTCCTGGCGGGGAGAAGTTCGTTCAGGAATCTGTTGAACTCCAGCTTTTTGAAAAGCTGCTCAAGATATTCTGTTTCCAGTTCTCTTCGGCGGAGTGTCTCGGCATTGCCTTCAACCGGAATGTCATGCCTCAGACTTACCAGCCTTGACCAAAGTGCAAGCTCATCCCGGTGTGCCTCGAGCCTTTCCCTTAACTTTCCCTTGAGTTGCGGGATGTCTTCGAGCAGATTCTCTATGCTCCCATATTTTCTGATCAGCTTGAGGGCAGTCTTCAATCCTACCCCAGGAATGCCTGGTATGTTGTCCGAGGAATCACCGGCAAGGGCAAGGACATCCCTCCATTGCCACGGCTCAATACCGTAACGCTCCCTGAAGACCGCGCCATCCACCATTTCTTCCTTCATCAGGTCCCATATCGTTATGTTTCCGTTCAGGAGCTGGAGAAGATCCTTGTCTCCGGAAACCACAATTACCTGCCTGTCACTGCATTTGCTGGCAAGCGCAGCAATTATATCATCCGCCTCATAACCCTGGAGTTCAAGCTGCGCTATTCCCAGGGCCTTCACCACTTCTCTCACCAATGGAATCTGCTCCGCAAGGTCTTGCGGCATGGGAGGACGGTTTGCCTTGTATTCACTATAAAGCTCGTGACGGAATGTGGGCCCCTTTGCATCCCAAACCATTGCAATATACTCAGGCTGTTTTTCACGTAAAATTTTAAGGAGCATGGAGGTTACGCCAAAAACAGCCTTTGTATGAATGCCGTCAGATGTGGTCATTGGTGTTCTTATTGCAAAATAGGCCCGGTATAGGTATGCGCTGCCATCCACCAGGTAAAGCGGTTGGCGCCGGTCCTGCTGTTCTTTGGGTGAAGATGTAGTCATTCTGGTGGCAAATCAATCTATCCCAGAGGGTTACAGGCTCTGGCCCAGGGCAAGCACGGCGTGTTTGAGCCCTTTGTCATAGCCATAAACATCAGGAAAAAATTCAGCTCATCCCGGGCACATGGGAGCGCTGAACTGTAAAGGATATATATGGGCATCGGGGTTTTAAGGTTCACCCGGGTCAATTTCACGCTTTCAATAACCTGATTGTCCTCGAGGCAGCAGTTCTTGCGCCGCAGCCCTTGCTGGCCTGTTTTGACCGGCCCGGGCACAGACATGCTTCACAATGCCGCAACTCCTGACCCGGCCCTTAAAAAGGCCTGAACCCGTGTCGTTTTTTTACACTTTTTTCATAATATCAGTTCGTGCATGCGCACAAGGCGATCTGGATTCAGAATGATTCAAGGGAAACGCAAATATTGAACCGCCCTGCGGAAACCCCGTATCCCTGTTTGCACGCGTTCCCCGGCATTTTCTGTTTTTAACCGGGGCACATATCGCCAGGTCATGGCTGGCAGTGCATCCAGGCCGCATACCACGCAGCAACGGGTATCAAAAAGGCAGCGCTTGCGAGCAGAAAGCCTGTTGCCGCAGATGGCCCTCCCCTTGCCTTCACCAGCATCCCGGCAATTCCCCCAAGGGCAAGGCCAGACAGGAATCCCCAAAGATGCGCACCAAGGTCAGCATTACCGCCGGAGCTTCCCATAAATCCAAGCAGGGCAAGGCCAGCACCCAGGGGCGTCAGGGCCACTTTAACTCCTCTCCATGGCTTCCTTACAGTCCTGTAGGCCGAAACAGCACCTATGAGACCGAAAATGGCCGTTGAGCTGCCTATGGATACATGATCCGCCGGCTGCATTGCGGCATTAAGCATGTTTCCGGCAATACCGGAGCACAGGGCAAGAAACCATGCCATTGCGCTCCCCATGAAGTTTGCCGCATGAACCATCACAAATCCGCCTGCAAGCATGTTGCCCAGCAGGTGAGCAGGATCAGCATGCAGGGTAAGCGCCGTTACCGCCAGCCACCACTCTCCATGCATGATCATGCCGGCCCGGGCCGCACCACACTTGCTTGCAGCAGCAAAATCAGGATCAAACGCACAGGACATCAAGGCAGTGAGCAGGGCGGCCGTCCAGACCGTTTCTGCGGCACTTCCCGTCCCTGCCCGGCTTGTCTGCTCCGGCGGCCAATCCTGATTTTCATGCTGATAGGCCCTGATCTGCTCAACCGCAAGGGCGCAGTCCGTCAAATCTACTTCTATATCATATTGTCCGCTGCCAGGCGATATTCTGTGAGGAATCCTGCAGGCGGCAAGCACAAGCGACCACTCGGAGGCCACCTTCCATGTGCCTGCCAGCAGGTAACAGCTGTTGTCAGCATAATGTATTTCGGGGATACACAAACCGGACTGCAAACTGCTTTTCAGTGGGTATGCCTTTTCAGTTCAACAAACCCTTGATCCTTGAGATTTTGGATTATTTCTTCGCTATCGGCTCCGTTATCCTCAAGCCCAACCCATGTATCAGAGTAACTGTCGTAAAGATACCTGTCCGCTCCGCTTTCCACATCCACCTCTTCCCCTGTCACGGGATTGTCATACCGCTCTTCTCCATCAAGCGCGTGAAAAGTGTCAAATGTCTCCTCTGTCAGTTCGTTCTGCCGCCTCTCCCACTCTTCCATCCCCATATTCATCCTGCGCTCGGCATTCTCATGTATCATCCGTGACATCTTCCTGTAATGGGCCAAAATTCCCCGGGCATCAGCCGCTGCATTTCGGTGATGCATTGCGAGCCAGCCAGGGCTGACCTGCCAGCTGCTGGCTATCCTTTTAAAGACCGCAATCCATCGTGATATCTGGCCTCGTGGCGCAACCTCAACGAAAATGGGCGCAGGCCCCCAAACGTGGGAATATCCCATACCCTGGAGAGGCATGGTAATGTACTGCAAGGCTCCGGCCACCAACAGGTCAAACTCCCTGCCATTAAACAAATAGTGCCCGCTGGCCGATACAGCTTCCATCCTCGCGTTGACAGAAACCCCCATACGCCGCGCGTAATCTGTCAGCATGCCGGTAAGTTTTTGCGAAGTCTCCGGGTCCATGGAGACCTGATCAAGAACAAGGCCCTGAAAACGCAGATTAAAACGGTGTGAAAGCTCGTCAAAAAACCTTCCCCTTACATACGAGGCGGCAGGCTCTGGGGGAATCCCGCCTGTACCGTATCCTGTCTGCACATACTGGTATGAAGGGCTGTAAAAACCGGCAAGCCCAACAGATCCGTCAGACGACATTACCTGGACTATACGGAGGTAACCGTTTGCTCCCATGTCAACAGTTCCACCTTCCGCCTTCCATCCAAGGGGGACATCAATGGTAAAACTGCGGTCAGAGGGCTGCCAGGCGCCAAATTTTACCGCAGGGGATTTTGTTGAGTTCTTTTCTGCGGAATGCCCGGCGGAAAAATTCTTCAGATACGCGCCAATGCTCCTTAATGATTCAACATTGCTGGCCATTATACAACTTGACCTGTCCGAGCTGGATTTACCGCTTACAACCTGGACTATTCCATAACGCGAGTTTGGCCCACATAAATAGACAGTGGTGAAACCGCGGCGAAAAACGTGCCGGACATTACACTGCTCATTGAGTTTGCGCCCGGAACACGCACCGATCAGCCCCGTACCCAGCCAGGCCTTGCCGCCGTCACACGAAATGGACATCCCGGCCGGACTTCTGTCGGCAACCTTGCAGGCGCCGGACAAGGAGCCAGGCATCGTACCTGTTGGGCCGGGTCCGGCTCCAACTCCGGATACATGTGGCGCCTGTCCCGCGCCGGCCCCCATACCTCTTCCGCCGTAATGACCGGCAACGACCCCGCCGTCAGAATACTTTCCTGATTTGGCCCCTGAAACGGCACACCCTTCAAGCCTGAATATTCCCGCCTTCTGCCAGCGTATGCGGCATGCGTCAAGGATTACAGCCCTTGACTGATCAAGCTCCCCGATATCACTGGAAACCGGGAAAAAAGAGATTGTTCCACCGTTTACCTCATATCTTCCTGTCTGGAGATCAACAATGTCGCCGCCAGTCTCAATCCAGAGGTCATAATCACCTCCCGAGAGTTCAAGCCGCATTCCAGGCTGATCGGCTGAAACATAAATCCCGTCACCAAAACAGCAGGCTGGAGAGGCACTGAAAAAACAAAGCAAAAGCGTAAATAAAACAAAAAAGGCAGGAGAGGATAGATTGCCTGCTTTATCATTACGGGAACCAGAAATGTAAATTGACCGGATATTCATGATGCGCCTCCTCATGAACGACTGTATGCGGCCAGGCCCTGAAAGACCAGGCTGAGAAGCAGGAAAGTCACGGCAAACACCAATACTCTGGAAACCAGCCGCATCATTGGCCCTTCGGCCACGGGATTTGAGCCTGAACTCTTGGTATGAGTGCAATTTTTCAGACCAGCCCGTCCACCACCTCCTTTGCCTCTTTCTGGATGCGCTCCAGGTGGGCCTGGTCAATGAAACTTTCAGCATATATCTTGTAGATATTCTCAGTGCCAGAGGGGCGAAGGGCAAACCAGCCGTTTTCCGCAACCACCTTGAGGCCTCCTATGGGGGCATTGTTGCCAGGGGCATTGGTGAGGATGGCCTTGATTGGCTCGCCTGCAAGCTCGGTTATTGTAATGTCATCAGGGGAGAGCTTCTTCAAAATCTCCTTCTGCTCCGCCGTAGCCGGGGTGTCAAGCCTGGCATAGACCGGGTTGCCGTACTTTTCCGTAAGTGTCCTGT
>JALVQQ010000007.1 GCA_027025395.1 Deltaproteobacteria bacterium
TCCAGGAAAAACAGATAAAGGACAAGACCCTGGGGCCAATATTCAGGCGCCTTCCGTCTCTTGATGCACTTGATTCCGCAGCGGAAAAGTGTCTCAAGATAGGCTTCCCGCTTCTTACTCTCGGTATTATAACAGGCTCCATCTGGGCGGAGCAGGCCTGGGGCGCCTACTGGAGCTGGGACCCCAAGGAGACATGGTCCCTGATTACCTGGTTTCTCTATGCCGCCCTGCTTCACCAGCGTTTTACAGTGGGATGGCGCGGCAGAAGGGCTGCCTACATGACCATAGTGGGGTTTGTGACCCTGCTTTTCACCTTTATAGGAGTAACCTGTCTTCTGCCTGGCGCCCATACATATTCCACATGGTACGATTGATTCCGGTGTCCTGATATCAGCCTGTTGGGTTTTATGCTCCCCTGTCAGATAAAAATCGTACAGAAAGAAGAAATGCCTTTGGCAGTTTGAAAATACAATATGAGCAAACCTGAAATCGTTCTCATGGGCGTCAATCACAAGACCGCTCCTGTTGAGATAAGAGAAAAACTTGCGCTTAAAGAGGAAGAGACCCCGCCGCTGAAACTCTTTTCAGGGCTGGAGTGTTGCAGGGAAGTTGTGTTCCTGTCCACGTGCAACCGGGTGGAAATAGTTGCCTGCGGCCAGGATGCCGCATCCATGCAGGGCGTAAGGGAGCTGTGGTTTGAAAGGGCCGGTATTTCCGGTGAGGATGCAGGCCGTTGCGTCTATACGCACCAGGGAAGCAGCGCTGTCCGGCACCTTTTCAGGGTGGCTTCCAGTCTTGATTCAATGATAGTGGGCGAGCCGCAGATACTTGGGCAGCTAAAGGACGCGTACCGGCAGGCGTCTGAATACGGCACCTCGGGCCCCATCCTTAACCGCCTGTTTCACCGGGCGTTTTCCGTGGCCAAGAGGATCCGCACCGAAACCCGCATAGCGAGCCAGGCGGTTTCTATCAGCTATGCGGCCGTGGAGCTTGCCAGGAAGATCTTTGGTGATTTCAAGGGAAAGAATGCCCTGCTTATCGGGGCGGGCGAGATGGCGGAGCTTGCGGCCCAGCATCTCAAGGCCAATGGAGTAACCGGGCTTGTTGTGGCAAACCGCACCCTTGAAAGGGCTGTGGAGCTTGCAAGGAATCTTGGAGGGACTGCGGTGTCCCTGAATGAACTGGATGACGAACTGGTGCGCGCCGATATTGTCATCAGTTCTACAGGAGCGCCCGGGCTGGTGGTTACGGCAAACCAGGTAAGGGGCATAATGCGTCCCAGGCGTCACCGGCTGCTCTTTTTCATAGATATTGCCGTGCCGCGTGATATTGACCCGGAGGTCAACTCCATTGAAAACTGCTTTCTTTACGATATTGATGAGCTCAAGGAGGTAGTGGAGGAGAACCGTGCCGAACGCGAAAAGGAGGCCCGGAAGGCCGAGCGAATGGTTGATGAGGAGGTTATCAAATTCCTCTCCTGGATGGATTCGCTGGACATTGTTCCTGTAATACGCCAGCTCATGGCAAGGGGTGAGGAGGTCAGAAGGCAGGAGCTTGAAAAGAGCGGAAGGCATTTTGCCGATCTGAGCGGGAAGCAGCGCAAGGCCCTGGACGCCCTTACCAAATCGATTGTTTCAAAGCTTCTCCACCATCCGGTCACCACCATCAAGCAGTGCCGCGGCATGGAAAACGGTGACGAAATCGTCGCTGCGGCATGCAGGCTTTTTGACCTTGACATGGAACTGGAGGACAGGTCCGGCAGGATGAGCCCTGGTGGCGTGAAGCGCGTGACACGGGACAGTGATGCGTAGATATTCCGCAAGACAGGCCGCATCCGGTCAGGCATCGGAACCAGACTCTCTTTTTGAAATTTGATGAAGGGAAATTGTCAATTATCCTGTTTGCCCTTATCTGCCCGCGGGATATCCTGCCCGCGGCGTTCCGGCCCGCTTGATGCCCGAGAGGCGCGTTACGGCGTTTCCCTCCCTGTATCCGCATTACCCTTCGGGCTGGTGAAAGGGAACTTGTGGCGCTTCACCGGAAGGCTGCACTCTTTATGCATGGTCTCACTTTGCCTGCTTCTGTTTTCTGTCCCGTATCAGGCCAGGGCATCCAGCATCCTGAGGCTTGATGACGCAGCTGATACCTACCATCTGGGACTTTATCTTGAAATCCTTGAAGATCCGGGCGGCAAGCTGACAATCTCGGATGTAACATCTCCTGAATATCAAAAGGAGTTTGTTCCTTCGGACAAGCCGGCTCCAGGATTCGGGTTTACATCTTCCACCTACTGGTTTCGCTTCAGGATACAGAATCTCAGGAGAGGGCAGGAGCAGTTTTTCCTTGATGTCGAGTATCCCCTGCTTGACCATATTGAATTTTACGCCCCTGACGGCGACGGGGGATGGCTTGTCACCGAGGCGGGTGACAGGATGCCCTTTGACGCCCGGCGCATAAAGTACAGGAATTTCCTGTTTCCCGTTAAAATCCCGCATGCGGCCCAGGCCACGTTTTACATCAGGTGCAGGACGTCAAGCTCCCTGAACATGCCGGCGGTGCTCCTTTCCAGCAGCGCACTGGTCAACAGGATCGAGGATGAAGAGACCATGCTCGGCCTCTATTTTGGCATCCTTGTGGCGATGCTGGCCTACAATTTTATCCTGTTTGTGATGATACGGGACATAACCTATTTTTACTATGTCCTGTTTGTAGGGCTCTTTGGCATGTTCCAGCTCGGGCTTAACGGACTCTCCTTTGAGTATTTCTGGCCTCAAAACGTTCATTGGGCAAATATAAACGTGCCCTTTTTCATAAGCGCCGCATATCTGTTCGGGACCCAGTTCACGCGTTCGATTCTCAATACCAGGGAGCTGGTTCCACTGCTTGACCGCATACTGGGGATCATCATGGTAATGGCCGGGGCCGTAATGGTTGTCAGCCTTACCATGCCGTATGAAATCAGTATCAAGATCGCAACCTTCACCATAATGGGCGTCCTGGTGCACATCGCCTGCGGATTCATCTGCACTGCCAGGGGCTACCGCCCGGCGTTTTACTATGCAGTGGCCTGGACGGTCTCCCTGGCCGGCATGACCATATTTGCCCTCAAGACATTCGGCGTGCTCGAAAATACCTTTTTTACCACCTGGAGCATGCAGATCGGGTCTGCCTGGGAGGTTATAATTCTTGCCCTGGCCATGGCGGACCGCGTTAATGTAATCAAACGGGAGAAGGAGAAAATACAGGAGGAGTACACCGCAAAGCTTGAACAGGCCAACAGACGGCTCGAGGAGTTCAATGTTCAGCTCGAAAAAGAGGTGGCGGCCCGGACCATGGAACTTCGCAGGTCCAATGAATCCCTGAGGCGGGAGGCCAGGGAGCGCAGGCTTGCCGAGGAGAAGGCGGCCGCTGCAAACAGGGCCAAATCGGAATTTCTGGCCAACATGAGCCATGAAATCCGGACCCCCATGAACGCCATTGTCGGCATGACCGCCCTTGCCCTTAACATGGATCTGCCCACAAAGATCAGGGAGTACCTGACCGTTGTAAAGGCCTCTGCCCATTCAATGCTGAATCTTGTAAATGACATACTGGATTTCTCAAAGATAGAGGCCGGTAAGCTTCAGCTTGAAAACGTATCGTTTGATCTGAATGACATTCTGGATAATCTGGCTGACATATTTTGCGAGGAGGCATCCAGCAAGGGAATCGAGCTGCTGTTCCTGGTTGAGCAGGAAGTGCCGGTAAAGCTGGTGGGTGATCCTGTGCGCCTGGGCCAGGTGCTCATGAATCTCACCTCTAATGCGGTGAAATTTACCCAGGAGGGAGAGATTATAGTCCGGTGCGGGCTTGAGGAAAAACAGGAGCGGCGGGTCAAGATAAAATTTTCCGTAACGGATTCAGGCATCGGCATAGATGAAAAGAATATAAACATGCTCTTTGACGCCTTTACCCAGGCCGACAGCTCCATCACCAGAAAGTTTGGCGGGACCGGGCTCGGTCTCGCCATCTGCAAGAACATAGTGCAGCTCATGGGAGGGGAGATAGGGGCGTGCCGCGCAGACGGCAGGGGCAGTGTATTCTGGTTCACCGCCTGGTTCAGGCTCTCAGGGGAGCAGGCAGGCGCGGATTCCTGGCTGAGGCGCAAAAAGGCCCTGGAGGGAATCCGTATCCTGGTGGCGGATGACAATGATGCGTCGCGCACGGTGTTGCATTCAATGCTTTCAAGGTATGGAATCAGGGTCAGGGAGGCGTCGGACGGGGAGGAGGCGGTTTCAATGGCCCTGGGGGCCGCGGCGGCCGGAGAGCCCTTCAGCCTCATAATAATGGACTGGAAAATGCCGCAAAAGGACGGAATCGAGGCGTCCGCCCACATCAGAGGCGTCTCGTCCACGGCGGATACTCCCATCATAATGCTCACGGCGTTCGGCAAGGAGGTGGAGCGCATAAAGGCCAGGGAGGCCGGAATAAACTCATTTCTGCTAAAACCCGTCAAGGAGAAGGTGCTTTTAAGGACAGTAATGTCCCTTCTCGGGCTGGAAGACCCTGAATCGGCGGATGAAAAAACTCCCGGCGATACAGGGCAGGATATCGATCTGCTCAGGGGCCGCCATGTGCTTCTGGTGGAGGATAATGCAATCAATCAGCAGGTGGCGGCTGAGATTCTCAAAAGCGCGGGTCTCAGGGTAACTATCGCCTCTGACGGAGAGGAGGCCGTGCGCATGGCCTCTCCGGCCTATGACGCAATTCTCATGGATATACAGATGCCCCGCATGGACGGATATCAGGCCGCCGCGGCGATTCGCCGGAGAGCCGATATGAAATCGGTGCCTGTAATTGCAATGACAGCTCATGCCCTGAAGGGAGACAGGGAGAAGGCCATGCGGGCCGGCATGGATGATTTTGTAAGCAAGCCGGTTGAGCCGTACGCCCTGCTTGCAAAACTTTCGGAATGGGTGGGGCGAGCGCATGGAAAGGAACAGGCGGACAAGGCGGCCGGTCCGGCTGCGCATGAAGGGGCGCGGCAGGAAGTGCCCCGCGCGTCGGATGATCTGCCGTCCAGCCTTCCCGGTATTGACCTGGAATCGGGAGTGGCCAGGGTGGCTGGCAACCGGCGGCTCTATGTGAAGCTTCTTCAAGACTTTGTGGATGAAAACATGGAGACAGCACAGACTGTTGAGGGCCTGGTCTCCCGGGGTGAGTATGAAAGGGCTCGCAAGCTTGCCCATGCCCTCAAGGGGACAGCAGGCAATCTTTCCTGTTCAGGGCTTCATGAGGCGGCCGCCGCCCTTGAGCAGGCCCTGGAGCACGCCTCGGAGGAAGAGGCCCTGAAGTGGATTGACAGGGTAAGGGCCGGGATGGAGACAGTTGCCGCGTCTGTTGGACAGCTCGTCTGGACGGCCGGTGAAGATTCCGGCCCGGAGCATGCCAGGCACCTGAAAGATGAAGAAGCCGGAGGGGATGACGGCGGTCCCGGATTGAGTGCCGTGCTTGCGGAACTGTATGACCTGGTGCAGAGGAATGATTTTGATGCGACCGGATATTTTGCATCGTCAAGGGAGATGATTTCAGAGGCGGGTTTCAGACAGGAGGCGCGGGAGATGGAAGATGCCCTTGAAAGGTTTGATTTTGCCACGGTCTCCCGAATTCTTGAACAACTGGCGGAAAAAACGGGCGTTTCCCTGGGCGGCCGGTGAATTTTCAGGGCAGGCCCCAAGGGCTGTCTCCGGTTATGGATGGGACAATGAAATCAGGGGAAAACAGAAGGGATACCAGGCGCAAAAAGCTTCTTCTCGTGGATGATGAGCCCCTCAATATAAAGGTGCTCAGCGAAATCCTCAGGGATTCCTACCGGATCATGGTTGCCACCAGCGGGGCCGAAGCCCTGAAGTGCGCCGCATCGTCACAGCCGCCCGATCTGGTCCTGCTTGATCTTGTAATGCCGGGGATGGATGGTCTGGAGGTATGCAGGCGCCTCAGGGAGTCGGAAGCCACGGCCGGCATTCCCGTCATTCTTGTAACCGGCCAGGGCAATGAGGGTGACATTGCCGCGGCCATGGAGGCGGGAGCCGCTGACTGCATGAGAAAACCCGTAAATCCCCTCGTGTTGAGACAGCGGGTCAGGCTCCATCTTGAGCTGAAGAAGTTGAGAGGCGGCGGGCCCCAGGGGATGATGGCCGCGGCGCTTCAGCAGGAAAAGGAGGAGAACCGGACGCTTCGTGCCGCGCTCCGTGCCGCTGAACAGGAGCTTGAGGCATCCAGGCGGTACAGGCACATGTTTCTTGCCGAGATGCATCATGAAATCAAGACACACCTGACCACGATAGTCGGCATGGCCGGGCTGGCCCTCAGGCAGGAGCTTTCGCCGGTGCTGGAGGATTATATAGGCACCATCCAGCAGGCCACTGATACCCTGGTGGCACTTATTAATGACATAGTTGACCTCTCCCTGATTGAAGAAGGCGAGCTTGAAGGCGGTAATAACAAATTTTGTCCCGGCGATCTGGTGAACATGGTGGCTGATTCTTGCAGCGAGGCGGCCCTGAAAAAGAGGGTTGAACTGGTGGTGGATACTGATCCGCAGCTTCCGTCCCTGCTTTATGGAGCGGATGCCCGGCTGAGGCAGATGCTGACTCACCTGATACACTTCAGTATCAAATGGCTGGATTCCAGGGAGATACTTCTTGAAACCCTGGGGCATTTCGGGGAATCAGGGCGTTTCATGCTGGAGTTCAGGGTGTCAGCCCGTGATGCCAGGCTTGGCCGGAAAGATGCGTCAGCCCTTTTTTCCCATGTTGATCCACTGGATGCGCCCCATGCCCGACTTGCCGCAGGCTCCGGGCTGGGCCTTCCCATCTGCCGGAGAATAGCCGAAAAGCTGTCGGGGCGCATTGCCGTTGAAACCACTCAAGATTCCGGCGTGAAATTTGTCTGTACCGTTCCGGTGGAATGCGTTGACAGGACACCCCGTTCAATTCCGGCAAGCGGCTCTTTCGGCATGCTGAAGGTCCTGCTGGCTGATGACAGTTCCCTTGCGGCAGACGTGATTGCGGCCATGTTAAGAATGGAAGGCTGCGCCGTGGATATCGTGGAAGGCTGCGAAGAGGTGCTTGATATCCTGACGGGAAAGGGGAAGCCGGGTGATGGCGCGGGCCACGGTTACGACCTGCTGGTGATTGACTGGACGATGCCTGGCATGGAGGAGATGGATGTTCTGGAACGTATCAGGCGCGCCGGCTGCGATCTCCCTGTGCTTGTGACAGGAATGCCCGCTCTTTTGATGATGGGCATGGCTCACCGCTGTTCAGGCATGCAGGGGACAGGCGGCAAGGGAGCCGCGGGTTTCATCATGAAGCCGGTTAAACGGGAAGCCCTGGTCCGGAAGGTGTCGGAACTTGTGGGTCATCAGGGCGCGCCCGGACAAGCCCTGCCCCTGGAATGCACGCCTGCACAGTGCCTTGACGGAACGCGTCTTCTCCTGGTTGAGGATAATGCCATTAACAGGCAGATAGTGAGTGAGCTTCTTGAGGGCCAGGGTATAAGGGTGACCGGGGTATCGTCAGGCAGGGGCGCAGTTGAGACCGCGTCAAACAGGCGGTTTGATGTAATTTTGATGGATATTGAGCTTCCGGATATCAGCGGCGTCGAGGCTGCCAGGGAGATACTTTCCATGCCCGGATGCGGAAATATTCCAATAATAGCCCTGACCGCGCATTCATGGCGGACACACAGAAAGGCGTATTGCGAGGCAGGCATGAAGGGCTGCATAGAAAAACCGATTGAT
>JALVQQ010000008.1 GCA_027025395.1 Deltaproteobacteria bacterium
CAATGGTCCCATGGTCTTTTCAACGCCATCCGCAAGGGAAATCAGGGCCGGTGATAATGGGCTTGCGGGGGTGACGGTCATGAAACCGGCATGGTGGAAGGATGTCGCCAGCTTTGCCTCTCTTCCCTGCGGCAAAAGAACCAGTGAATATCATGGGTGGAAGCAGGAAAAAAGGGACAGGATGCTGGGCCTTGTGAAGAGAAATTTCGGTAGTGTCATGGATGACCTGGAGCCTCTCGCATTCAGTACGCCCCTTACCCTCAGGGATGAGTTGAATTCCCCGCAGGGCGGGGTATACGGAGTAAAAAGAAGCGCATCCCAGATAAGCCCGGCGCCCAGGACTTCGCTGCCAGGACTGTGGCTTACGGGACAGAATACGCTCATGACCGGAATAGTGGGGGCTTCAATATCAGCCCTGGCCACCGCCGGGGAAATCCTGGGGCACGAGACTTTGTGGGATGCAGTGAGGCAGTACGGATGAGACGCGTGGTGGTTACAGGGGCCGGTGCCGTATCTCCTTTTGGTATTGGGAGGAAAAAATTGCTGGAGGGGGTGCTGGCAGGTCGTTCCGGCGTGCGTTTTATGCCGGAATGGGAAGATATTGACGGCCTGGAGTCAAGGATAGCGGCTCCGGTTCCACCCTTTGATTCCAGGAAGATGCTCCCCAGAAAGTACCGGCGCACCATGGGAGACATGGCAATGTATGCCGCCCTTGCCGCCGTGGAGGCCCGTGAAGATGCCGGTATAGGCGAGGATCTGATGCGTTCCGGCCGCGTCGGAATTGTAATGGGCTCTACAACCGGCAGCCCGACCATCCATGAGGAGTTTTACAGCCAGTTCGTGTGCAATGGCACGATTGAAGGGCTCCGTTCAGGCACCTTTTTCAAGGTCATGGGGCATACCTGCTCTGCCAATACAGCCCAGATTCTTGGCCTCAGGGGAGAACAGTGGTCAACGGTGAGCGCCTGTACCTCATCCATACAGGCGATGGGCCTGGGGTGTCTGCTTATAAGATCGGGAAGGCAGGACGTGGTGTTCTGTGGCGGTGCGGATGAAACCCACTATACCGTGACAATGGTCTTTGATGTGCTTAATGCCGCATCCCGCAGGAATAATACGCCGGAAACCACTCCAAGGCCTTTTGATTCCAGGCGTGATGGAGTAGTGTGTGGCGCTGGCAGTGGCGTGCTGATACTGGAGAGCCTTGAACATGCCCTGGAACGCGGTGCCAGACCTTTGGTCGAGATTCTCGGTTTTGGCAACTGCAATGACGCCAGCCATATAGCAAATCCAGGAGTGGAGGCAATGGCCAGAGCCATGAGACTGGCCCTGGAGGATGCCGGCAGAAACGCGTCCGAACTTGACTATATAAATGCACATGCGACCGGCACGGAATCGGGAGATGCGGCGGAGGCGGCTGCAATAAATGCCGTGGCCGGGAGTCATGTCCCGGTAAGTTCGTTCAAGGGATATATAGGCCATACCCTCGGCGCGGCCGGCGCCCTTGAGACAATAATACTGGCCGGCATGATGGAAGGCGGCGAAATTTTTCCAACCCTTAATCTCGACGAACCGGATCCGGCATGCCGCTGCGTAAGACATGTGCAACAGAAAACAGGCCAGCGGCTTGATCTGGTTCTGAAAAACAATTTTGCCCTCGGAGGGGTGAACAGCTCTCTTCTGATCGGGAGGTTCAGGAATGGCGGATGACAGTGTTATAACAGCCAGGATCAGGGAGGTTCTTGCGGAAGAATTTGAACTGGATACGGCTGACTTGCGGCCCGAGGCCCATCTTTACGATGACCTCGGGCTTGACAGCCTTGATGCGGTTGACATGGTGGTTGCGCTTGAAAAGGAGTGCGGCCTTAAATTTACTGATGAAGAGGCATTGCGTTCAGTCCGGACCGTCCAGGATCTTTACGATCTTGTCATCAGACTGCATGCAACCGGAAAACCTTGATGAAACGGCTGCTGTTCAATCTCTATTTCTGGCCCTGCTTTCTGGTCGTGACCCTGGTAGGGGTAGTTATCACCTGGCCTGCCGCGAGGTTTCTTATGCTGGTTGGCAGCGACAGCGTTGACAGGTTTGTCAGGGCGGCAATCATGGTTTATGGCTGGGTGATCGTCAGGTGCATAGCCTTCATGGTTCCTGTGAGCCTGCATGACAAAACCGGAAGCACGGACGATGCGGTAATTTTCGTGTCAAATCACTGCTCATCCATAGAACCGTATCTTTTTGCCCTAACCTGGAGACAGTTGGCCTTTGTAACCACATGGCCGTTCCGTATCCCCGTGTACCGGATTTTTATGAAGTGGGCAGGGTATATCAATGCTGAAAATGGTTGGGGTGATGTCCTCAGGGAAGGCAAACGCCTGATGGAAAGAGGGTGCTCCCTCGTGATCTGGCCCGAGGGCCACAGGTCCCGGAGCGGTCGGCTTGGACGTTTCAGGAACGGGGCTTTTTACCTTGCATACGAACTGGACTGCCAGGTGGTGCCGGTCTGCATGAAGGGTACAGCCCGGGTCATGC
>JALVQQ010000009.1 GCA_027025395.1 Deltaproteobacteria bacterium
CGGGTCAGCCGCCTGCCGCGACGGGGGCCAGGCAACGGCCCGGTCTCAAAACTCTTTTTCAGCCGGCGTTACCCAAGGTTTCACCGGGTAACTCCGCTTCATCAAGTACCGCACTCCAGCTGTCTGAAACCCCGCAAAGGATGTAGGGATCGTAGCTGCCGTACTTTTCAAAATCATCTGCAGGTCCAATATCACCTTGTTCCATTGCCATGCCCAATGATTCCGGCACTGTATCAAACATGGCCAATACATCCCGTGTGTCCAGAACCGGGCCCTGATCATGAAAAAGGTATATGCCCATTGACATCACAATGACAAAGGCCATTGAACTGCATGCCAATGCCACCTTCCAGGTGAAAAACCTGTCCAGGAAACCGGACCTTTTCCGGCGTGGTTTCAAATTGGACCTGATGCGGTTTTTCATTTCTGTCCAGAAAAGTTCCGGCATTTCTTCCGCGGCATCCGACCTGATCTCATCAATACCGCGCATGAAAAAACCCCATTGCCTCCGGCACGCTTCGCACTCCCTAAGATGCCCTTCAAGTACTGATGACAAGCTGTTTCCCGTGACATTCTCCGCCAGAAAGCCAGCAGCCTTTTCCCAGAATTCCTCGCATGTCATATGCCCAGCCCTTTTTGGCTCAGAAAATTTCTAACTCCTTTTATTCCAAAGAAAAAATTGGTTCTTGCGGTCTGTTCCCTGATATGGAGATGATCTGAAATATCCTTGAAACTCATTCCCTTTATGAGCCTGAGACTCACCACCATCTGCTGCCTTGGAGGAAGATTCATAATGGCCCTTTTAACCCACTGGCCTATCTCCCGGGCCAGCAGTTTCTTTTCAGGGCCATTATCCATATCTGCCTTCATCCAGGGCTTCAGTTCGAGATGCTGTCTCCTTGACCTCAGATGATCCCGTGACATATTTATTGCTATTCTGAAAAGCCATGCCCTGAAGCTCTCTCTTTTCCTCAGCCTTTCAAGGTTGTTGAAGGCCTTTATAAAGGTCTTTTGAGTGACATCCCTTGCGTCCTCCTGGTCAAGGACAACCGAGCGAACCAGACTGAATACATCTTCCTGATACCTTCTCATCAGGGTATCAAAGGCTGTTTCATTACCGTCCAGGTAATCGCTGATGAGATCCTCATCTCTTTTTTTCATTTATCAACAGGACGATGAAAAAGGAAAAAAGGACGTCACGCACCATTCATCCCGCCTATTGGAAACGGATGGCTCCCTGGCCCAGGCTATATCGTGGCATCAAATTCAACCACTTCTCCCTTTTTTATCTCCAGTCCTGTAGCCGCCGGGAGCGGATCCTGTACGCCTTCAACAAAAAGATAAAGATCATAGGTACCGGGCTTTACAATATATTTTCCCTCAAACAGTATGTCCCTGAAATGATCCTTGTATGCCTCTATGGCAGGTTCTGTTTCGCCCGTCCTTACAAGTTTGTAGCCAAATACATTGGCAGATGATTTTTTTATCCTGAATCCGGTGTCAATATCCACGGCAGATACCTTTCCTTCGCCTACTTCTATCCCTCTTGCTACAGTTACTGATGTTTTGGCCTGTGCTACTGTTACGTCATATATGCCCGGCATTATGGCCTTTGGCGCCCGTACGCAATAGGGATAGCCTTCTGTCAGTTTTTGGGTCATGCCCATTTTGGGTTCATCCACCTTTTCGTATGTAACTGCCGTTATCACAGGATATTGCATCTCCTTTGAAAAATTCAGCACTATAACCCCTGGCCTGTAAACAGTGGTCTTTCCCTTGTCCACATGCACGTCTCCAACAACGAACTCTCCCACGCCTTCTCTGTAGATGCCGCAACAGTAAGAGCGAATTTCGTAATCACCGCTCAGAAGAGGAATTTTAAGGCCTGGAACATAGTAATTGTGAAACTCCTTGCTGGCCGCAAGCCTGCCTGTCTTTTTGTTGATCAACTTGAGCATGAAAATGCTCCCGCCGACGTTCTTGTCAAATTCAATATCAAGCTTCCCGATCCCCATTGCAACGGTTTTTTTGGTGCTCCTGGCAGGCTTGATTTTTTGTTCAACCTCTTTTTTCACGCTTTTAAGGGCTGCAAGAAGTGAATCAGCATCAGAGGCCGGGTAGTATTTTCCTCCGCCCGCCCTGGCCATGCACATAAGCTGTTCACGTTCCTCAGCGGAAACATCAAAGCCTATTACATCGAGAACGAACCTGACCCCGCTATTTTTAATTGCCCTTACGGTTCCACATGGATCCGGCACGCAGGTCTCTTTTCCATCACTTACAAGAATAATGGTGGTCTCGGCCTCGTTGTCCCTGATCAGATCGGTGACCATGGTTATTGACCTTGCAATTGGCGTCATCCCCTTTGGATTAATTCTGTCCATACGTGAAAGAAGCTTTTTTCTTCCTGCTTCACCTGGTTTTATCAGTATTTCAATATCCGAACAGTCGCCTTTTCTGTGATGCCCATAGGCGCTCAGCCCTATGTCAACCTCGGATGATATGGCCGGAACTATCTTGTGTATCACCTCTTTGGCAATATCTATTTTCGCCTTGCCATTGATCTGCCCGTACATCGAGCCTGAGGCATCGAGAATTATCATAATCTGCGGTGTTTCAGCCCGTGCCTTACAAACCAGAAAAAATATGAAGAAACACACCATTAAAAGCCATTTAATATTGTATCCTGCCCTGTTCACTGCTTTCTCCTTTGTTATAAATTTCTTATTTGGACCAGTGCCCTGGCACCCATACTCCCCTTTTGTTGAAATGTCCCGGCACCCAGTGTCTTCCTCTCTTGACAGGGCCTATATATTTCCAGTGGCCTGGTATTATCCGACCGTCAGGGGCCCTGTGCCTTGGTACCCATACGAAGTTTGGTCCCGGTTTCGGGGGCCTTGCGCAGGCGCATCCTGCAACCGCCAGGGAAAGAACCATAACAAGTGTCAAAAAGACCGCCTTAACCTTGTCCATTTGATATACCTCCTGTTATCCATTAAAAAATTGTTTTACTGATATCACAGACGGCATCAGGGGGTGTTTGGTTTAATTGCGCCTCGAAAAAATATTCATGTCTCCATGAGACAGTACGCCTAACATGATATTTTTCAAAATAATACCTGTTATTGTCTCCTGTTACGGTTAATTGATTAATACCTTTTCATGATTGGAAATAGAGGCGGGAAGGCCTGATGGATTTCAAAAGATCACTTCAAGGGCAAAACATGTCAGCATGATTCCGCATATAGCGAGCCTGTAAATCATTGTGAAAAGGAACCCCACAAATGAGCCAACACCCGATTTCAGGGCCTGCCTGTACTGATTGCCAGCCAGCAGCTCGCCCGCAACCGCACCTGCAAGCGGGCCCAGTATTATACCGAACGGGCCTATTACAAAAACTGCAAGCATCCCTATAACTGCTCCTGCCGCAGCCGCCTTTGAGCCTCCGAATCTTTTTATCCCCCATACAGTTATCAAATAATCGGCTGCATATGATGACAGGGTAAGAACCGCCTGTATTACCAAAAAGGTGACTGACAGTTCATTGTTTTTGTCAAGGAGAAAAAAAGCAAGCATTCCGGCCCAGACCAGCACCACCCCCGGAAGCGCCGGAAATACCGAGCCTGCAACACCTGCAATCATCATAGGCAACGAAACTGCGTATGCGGCAAAATTATTTTCCATGGTTTAATCCAAAAACTATATCTTTGATCTCTGAAAAGTGTTCCACGTGAAACATGGCGTCGAGATTAGGGTTTTTATAGGCAATAAGGGGGACCCCCGCATTATGTGCAACCTGCTGATCAACTACTGTATCGCCAACATAAAGCGCCTGATCAGGCGAGCACCTGAAATATTCAAGAATCCTGAAAACCCCCTCAGGGTGGGGCTTGGGGTGCTGAACATCCAGGGCGCACACAATCAGGTCAAACAGACTGTTAAGACCGTACATGGATACCAAAAGCGGCATTGTGGTGCTCCTGTTGGTTGAAATGGCGGTTGAGCAGGCCTTTTTTATCTCTCTCACTGTCTCCCGGACAGCCGGTTCAAACTTCATGAACCTCAAAAATTGATCATAACTGATTGTACTTATAAGTTCATTGGCTCTTTCTATCAGTTCACTGTCACCATCAAGCAGAAAATCAACAGATTCACTGGCTGTATGCGAGTGGCAATAATCCAGTTCCTCTTCGTCCATTTCGGGCATGCCCATCATCCTGAGCAGCGCGTTGTAATAATGCCGGTTGGCTTCGCGGGAATCGAACAGAACCCCGTCACAGTCAAAGATAACCAGTTTTGTTTTGCAATTTGACATATTTTTCTCAGAGGGCTTTTAAATTGTTTGAAAACCTGAAACCTGAAAGATCTACATCTACTGAAATATTCTTCCTTTGAATCATCACCTTGTGGGATTCTCCCATGGCACCGGGCATAATCAGCGTCTTTACAGCAGCAAGCCCTGGCGAAAACGGATCAACCTTGCCATAAAGCCTCTGGAAGGTATCTTCAAAATCAAGCCCGGCCAGAAATGCGTTCTGGCGTGTGTACCCGCACGTCTCAAAACCGGCCTCCCTGCCCCATTCGTGAAGGTCTGAAAAATTGACGTGGCATGTGATGTCTATAAGCCCTGGATACTGAAGGACATCGTCAACCGGCTGATTTTGATAATACCCCATTAAAGTTCCCCGGTTACGGTGCGGAAGCAGATATTCATCACGGGTATAACCATAATCCACTGTGAGAATGAATCCGGTCTCCATAAAATCAGCTATTTCAAAAACCCAGTCCCTCATTTCCCGGTTGATTTCGGTTCGATATGGAACAGGAAGATTGTTCAGGTATCTTTCACAATATTGAGATACGAAACTGTCACTTATTGCCCCGGATACCTCGCTAAAAACTCCGCTTTCATCCGTATCCACAAATATTTCACTGACACCGGATTCCCCTTTTTGAACAACAGTTACAGGAAAGGCGTCCAGCAGTTCATTGGAAACGACGCATCCGAAAAATGGCCCGAGCTCCCTTAACGAATCGACCCAAAGGACATGGTGCATGAAATCAGCAAGGGTATCCTTTTGCAAATCCCTGGCCCTCCGGCGCGGTTCTATTATTGCGTACCTGTACTTCACAGGAGATGAAGACGCCAGTGATCCCAGAATATCAGACGCCATTGCACCGCTTCCAGCGCCCATTTCCACAATTGTAAATGGTTCGTGGTCAATATGGTTCATGAATTCCCTTATCTGATTGGCCAACAGGTACCCAAACAGGCGGCCGGCCTGCGGGGCCGTAAGAAAATCACCCTTTTCACCGCCGGGGAACGCGTACCCGGAATAATAACCGAATTTTTCGTGATAAAGGGCCATTTCCATGTACCGCCTGAAGGTTATGGGCCCGTGCTTTCTTATATGCCGGGCTATTATGTCACCTAAACTCATGGCAATTACCGTCAATTTATGATATTTTTACTTGGCAAGGATATTTTTGTCTTGGCAAACTGGACCATCCTGTTAACAAAGCTGTTAATTACTGTGTGAACAAATCGGTCATAACCGTCACATTTCAGATCGCGTTCAGATATACAATTTGCGCTGACGGTTTACTAACATCAATTTATGATTTTTTCCAAAAAATTTTAAAAAGTTGGAAACTTACTAACATTTTGAACATTATTAATCATATATCACCTTTTTAAATATATATATGGAGATATGATATGCTTCATGTGCTTATTGACAAGACCAGGATTGTTGGACCTCTTCAGAAGGTGCAGTCCATAGTGGACAAGAAAACAATAATGAATATTATCAACAACGTATTTATCTATACAGACGACGAGAACCTGTATATTGAGGCCACGGATCTTGAAATAAGTTACAGAAGCAGGATTTCATGTGAGATCAAGGACCAGGGCGCTATTACCGTAAATTCAAAACAGCTGTATGAAATAGTACGAGAATTTCCGAGCGATGTAATAGAGCTCCGTGAAAACGAAAACTGCTGGGTAACAATAGGAGCCGGGGCGAAGGCTGAATACAGGATCGGTGGACTTGCTCCTGATGATTTCCCCAAATTTCGACACATTACTTCTGAAAACTATGCCGATATCAAGAGCAAGCAGCTCCGCGCTCTCATAGACAAGACAATATACGCCTCTTCCTTTGATGAAAAAAAATATGCCCTGTCAGGAATTTACATGCAGCAGCTTGAAACTGACCAGGAATCAGGATCAGCTGATGTATCAATACTGAGAATGGTCAGTTCAGACGGGCACCGTTTGAGCCTTATGGAGACGGAAATAGAGGCCCCGGCGCTCAAACTTGATGATGGAGTTATTATACCCCGAAAGGGAGCTAATGAAATAAGGAAGGTCATTGAAGATAACGACTCGGCAAGAATAGGAATTGATGAAAATTTCTGTTTTGTTTTAAGCGGGGAAGACCAGCTGATCATCAGGTTGATAGATGGAAAATTTCCGGATTATTCGGTTATCATTCCAAAGACAAGGGAACGGTTTTTGAGTTTCCAGAAGGAACATGTGTTCAATGCCCTTAAAAGAATCTCCATCCTTTGCTCAGACAGTATGTTTCGCGGGGTAAAGGCCTCCGTCGGGACAAATTCAATGGAGATAGAATCCCTTGACAAGAACCTTGGCGAGGCGAGAGAAATTGTGGATATCGAATATGAAGGCGAACCGTTTGAAATGGCCTTTAACGCCAAATACATGATGGACTGCCTTGCGGTAATGGATTCTCCCAGGATAGTTCTTACAACCAACAGCCCGGATCTGCCGTGTCTGCTTACAGGTGAACAGGACAAGGGCTTCCTCGGACTTATAATGCCCATGTCCCTTGAAAAAGAGTAACCTATCATGGGAACAACAAAAAAGGAATAAACAGGAACCGGTTGATGTCAGAAAACAGTTACAGCGCAAATCAGATAAAGGTGCTTTCAGGTCTTTCAGCAGTCAGAAAGCGTCCTGCCATGTACATTGGCAATACAGCCATTGAGGGTCTTCATCACCTTGTTTACGAGGTAGTTGACAACAGTATAGACGAGGCGCTTGCAGGTTACTGCACCAGGATAAAAATTGTTGTACGCGAAAACGGCAGCGTGGTGGTTGAGGACAATGGCCGCGGGATTCCTGTGGACATGCATCCTACAGAAAAGGTTCCGGCACTTGAGCTTGTCATGACCAGGCTGCATGCAGGCGGAAAATTTGACCACCAGACATACAAGGTATCAGGCGGACTTCACGGGGTTGGTGTGTCGGTTGTAAACGCCCTGTCCGAGTACCTGGATGTCGAGGTTTACAGGGACGGAAAAATTTATCATCAGCATTACGAAAGGGGCATTGCGTCAGGAGAGATGGAATGCCTTGGGGAAACCGACAAACGTGGAACAAGGATAGAATTCAAGCCTGACGCGGAAATATTCAGGGAAACCACGGAATTTCAGTTTGACATACTTCAGGCAAGAATGAGGGAGCTTGCATTTCTCAATCCCTCAATATCCATCGAACTTGAGGATGAAAAAAGCGGAAAGAGCAGGAAATACCACTTCAGCGGCGGTATTGTATCGTTTGTTGAATACCTCAACCAGAACAAGGATGTGGTAAATACCAGACCAATCTATATTTCAGGGGAAAAGAACCAGGTACAGGTGGAGGTAGCAATACAGTACAACCGCGGTTATTCAGAAAAAATTTTGAGTTATGTGAACAATATCAGAACCAAGGAGGGCGGGTCCCATGTTACCGGTTTCAGACAGGCGCTTACCAAATGCATCAATCGCTACGCCACCGATGACATAGTGCCCAAAAAACTCAGGGCAAAGCTTGGCGGTGATGATGTTCGCGAAGGTCTGACAGCGGTTATATCTACCCGCGTTCCAAACCCCCAGTTTGAAGGACAGACCAAAACCAAGCTTGGCAACAGTGAAGTAAGATCGGTGGTTTCATCAATAGTTCATGAGGCGCTTTCCACCTATCTTGAAGAAAACCCGCAGGAGGCCAGAAAGATACTGGCAAAGGCGGTTGATGCCGCAAGGGCCAGGGAAGCGGCAAGAAAGGCGAAGGAACTTACCAGAAAGAAAGGATCCAGTTCGGATATTCTTATGGCTGGAAAACTGGCCGAATGTCAGGAAAAGGACGCCAGCAGAAGAGAAATATATATTGTAGAGGGTGATTCAGCCGGCGGCAGCGCAAAGCAGGGACGTGACAGGAGCAACCAGGCCATACTGCCCCTTCGCGGAAAGATAATGAACGTGGAGAAAGCGCGTTTTGACAAAATGCTTTCAAGCGAGGAGATAAGAAACCTGATAGCCGCACTGGGAACCGGAATAGGCAGCGATGATTTTGACGCATCCAAGGTGCGTTACCACAAGATAATAATCATGACCGATGCCGATGTTGACGGTGCGCATATTCGTACCCTGCTCCTTACCTTTTTCTACAGACAGATGCCTGAACTGGTTGAATCAGGATTTCTTTATGTTGCGCAACCCCCTCTATACAGGGTCGCATGGGGCAAAAACAGGGAACTGTTCATAAAGGATGATGAAAGTCTTGACAAATTCCTGTTTGAACGCGCCATAAAGGACAGGCAGTTGAGGCCTGCCGGCTGGGATAAAAACATATCCGGAGCCAGGCTGCTGGAAACGCTGTCCAAAATTTCAATGTTCCAGGAATCGCTGACTGCTATTGAAAAGAAGGGCTTCTGGCGCGACCTTGTAAATGCATTGCTTGAAAATCAGGTTGCAAGGGAAACCGACTTTCTCGATTATGAGTATGTGAAAAATCTTGCTGAAAAAATGTCAGAACAGGGATTCAAGGTGGGACGCGTCAAATCATGTCAGGGAGAAAATAACGGGTATGAATTTTCAGCAGGAATAAAGGATCTGGCATATCTCACAGCAAAGGTTGGCCCGAACATCGTAAATCTTCCCGAGTACAAAAGAATAGTAAAAATCTATTCAAGGATATCAGAATTTGAGAAAAACGAGGTTGATATACTTCATAATGGGGAAAGCGTAAAAAAGTGTTCAAATTCCGGTGAAATAATTGAATATTTCAGAACAGCGGGCAGGAAGGGGATAAATATTCAAAGGTACAAGGGACTTGGAGAGATGAATCCGGAGCAGCTGTGGGAGACCACCATGAATCCGGAAAAGAGAACACTGCTCCAGGTAAGTATAAGAGACGCCGACGAGGCGGAACTGCTTTTTACTACGCTGATGGGAGAAAAAATAGAACCGCGCAGGGAATTTATTTATAAACACGCTCTTGAAGCAGGCGAGCTTGATATATAAGTGATCCACAAGCCATAGAGTCAATTGAACCAGAAAATAAAAGGCCGTATCCTGTGATGCCGGATACGGCCTTTTATTTTTTGAAGTTTCAGCCTTTTAAACCATCAGTGGTATCCTCAGGTTATTCTTGTTCCTCAGTGCCTGTATCTGCCTGATCAGCCCGGTTGTTGGGGTCATTGTGCCCTTGCACCAGGCTGTCTGGTTCGTGGTTCTCTTCAAAATCTGTTGTATCAATATCGTCAAAACTGTTTATTTCAACAGCCCCGGTCCCTTCAGAGCCGCCTTCCCTTATCTGCTTTACTGAAGATTTTCCCTGAATCGCCCTGATATCAGCGGCTGCCGAGCTTAACAGGTTGTCGAGCTCCTCGGGCGGCAACATCGCTTCGTCAAGCATGTGAAGATATCCCTCAATGGATGACCTTATCTTGAAAACCGCCTCCCTCTGAATCCGCCTTAGCCTCCTGATGCTTTCTTCAAGCTGTATGGCCTCCTGATGCGCGTCCGAAATTATTCTTTCCGCGTCCATTCGGGCCTGTTCAAGCATCAGTTCAGAGTCCTTCCTTGCCTGCTGCTTCATCTCTTCAGCAAATGTATGGGCAGTTGTAAGCGCCCTCCTGAATTCCTCCTCACGTTCCTGAAGCGAATCAAGCTTTGCCCTCAGGGCGGCACTTTCATTTTTGACGCTATTCAGTTCGCGTATAACGGCTGTAAGGGATTGGGCCACAGATTCAAGAAACTTGTCTACCTCATCCTTGTCATATCCCCTGAACGAAATTGAAAATTGCTTGTCGAGGATTTCATTTGGAGTAATAGACATTTTTAAATCTCCTTTCAGGAAAGGGCCATTGCGATCTGCCTGAGGGTAGGAACCAGAAAATTCTGAAGAAATATGATTCCAAGTATAACTATCATTGGTGTAAGGTCAATTCCGCCAAACTGAAGAGGGAGAAACCGGCGGACCCTGGCGAGCACAGGCTCGGTAATATTGTGCAGAAAACGTACAATGGGGTTGTATGGGTCCGGATTAACCCATGACAGAAGGGCACTGATTATAAATGCCCAGATATAGAGGTTGAGCGCTATGTCAATAATAGTGGCTACGGCGTTGATAAAGTTGCCAAGTACAAACATTTTTATCTCCTGTTAAACATTGCCTGTTAGAACCCTATCAGGGAAATTTCAGGCAGCAGGCCGATACCATGACCGGTCATTCTGTTTTTTTACCCCTTTCCAAAAGGACATACGGGATAATTGCATTTCTTGCAGCCGAGACACAAGCCGCCGTGACCCAGGGAGGCAATTTTTTTGCGGTCTACAGGCACGCCGGCAAGCACCAGCGGGAGAACAAGATCAAAAACGGTGGTTTTATAGTACATTCCACAAGCCGGAATACCAAGAACAGGAACCGTTCCGTCTATATATCCGGCAAGAAACATGGCTCCAGGCAGGACAGGACTGCCGTAAACAATATCCTTTGCACCCGATTTTGCAATTGCAAGTCTTGTTACATCATCAGGATCAACTGACATGCCGCCTGTACAGATAATCAGTTCGGCTCCGGATTCAAGGGCCTTTTCTATCAAGTCTGCGATGGCGTTGATGTCATCAGGAGCTATATCCGATTTTACAATGTCGATGCCGAAACGCTTGAGTTTTTCTGTTATTACCGGGGCAAATGCATCCCTGATTCTGCCCTCATATACCTCCTGGCCGGTAACGACAATAGCAGCCCTGGAAACGATCCATGGCTTGACCTCTATCACATTGCCAGCAGCCTCAGCCATTTTTACCGCTGCTTCTACAATCCCTCTGTCAAGAACGAGCGGGATGGCCCGGAGTCCTGCAACCGTCTGCCCTTTTTTGACCGGGGTGTCTGCATGAAGAGTGGCCATCATTACATCACCAAGCATGTTGATACTGGTGAGTACTTCTTTTTTTACAGTAAACAAGCCATTAAATTCTGCCTTCAAACTGATCTTGCCCTCTGACGGCACAGGATCAAAACAGACCCCATCCCCTGCAAAGGCAGGTGCCATTTCGAGCGCCGCATCGTTTTCGTGTATTTCGGACTTTTGTATATCAAGCACATAGATATGGTTCTTACCCACAGACTTGAGTTTTTCTATGTCATTTTCCGTTATTACATGCCCCTTTCTGAAAAGAGGCCCCTTTTTGACATCAGGTATGATCTGTGTAATATCATGAGGCAGAACCATGCCCACGGCCTCTTCAACCTTTACTGTCCTGTATACTGATTTCATATTCGTTCCGATATTGTCCTGGGTGTTTCAGGTAATTTGCCAAAAGGCTGATTCGGGCTGCCGCTTTTTCAGCCGGTCTGGACAAGATTTTAAGAATATTCAACTATTCACTCTTCTGTATAGTATGCTCCGTAAGCACACTTATGACAAAGTATATAGCCATCTTTTTCTGTCTCCCTGCAATCCTGAATCCAGTCGCCGCACTTTTCACACTGCACTCGTCTGACAGGACGTCCTGGCATTGAGCACTCCGGTATCGTTACCCTTACCCTCATTGACCTGAAAAGCTCACGGTCTGGCATAACCTTGTAGGCTTCAATCTGTCTCTTATACTTGTCACTTATTTCAGGAAAATAATTTGCCGCTGCATCACGGGATGTTTCACGCGCTACTATTCGCCATGCCTGGTCGGTTTTAAGGTTGATAAAGGTAGCGGCCATTATGCCGTAATCAACCCATTTGAGCGATCTTTTTCCAAGACTGCAGCCGGTTACCGACTGGATGGCGTCAGTGGCGCAGCGGTCAATTTCAACATAAACAATTAGTGATTTTCTGTCCTTTCCCCTGGGATCATCTATTCCGCACAGTTTGAGCCCGAGCATCGCAAGCCGAACGCCAAGGACCTGTCCGGGACACAGATGTCCATGAACCTTGACAGATTCATCAAGAAGCTGTTCAAAAGACCCGGGGCCGTTACTTTTGTCACTGGCAAATGGTATAAAAGGCTTCATATGAAAATATCCTCTTGGTCAGACGGAAGTGGAGTCACGGTCTGAAATCAGTTTGTTTATCTCATCAGGGCGGTACGATATGGAACTCTCAAAACAAGATATAACAAATCCCGATTTATGGAAACGGATTATTATCAGTGAGAATAAAAAAAGCACAAACAAAAAGTGTCTTACTGCAGGCTGCTGGGACAGGGCGGCTGAGGGATATGACGATCTTGACGCATGCCGCGACTATTCAGCACAGGTTGAATCAGTAATCAACACGCTGAAATCTTACGGAATTCTTGATAATGAATCAAGCGTTATAGATGTAGCCTGCGGTACTGGCACCTATGCCGTGGGCATGGCCAAATACTGCCGGAGTGTTACCTGTCTTGATATCTCCCAGCGAATGCTTGAAAAACTTGAAGAAAAGAGGAAAAGATCAAAACTATCAAATATTGAAATAATAAATGCAGACTGGCACAAATTTGAGACTGACAAAAGTTATGACCTTGTCTTCTGCTCCATGTCTCCGCTGCTCAGGGACCCTGCAAATATAGATGCCTTCCTGAATCTTTCAAACAGATATGCAGCCTTTGTCACATGGGCGGGCATAAGGGAAAATACGGTACTTTCATATTTGGGCAAAAAGATACTTGGCAGGGTTCCAGGAAGGGATACAAGTGACATGAATCTCATATTTAATTACATATATTCACTTGGTTATGCCCCTGACCTCAAATTTTTCAGGGGTTGCTGGGAAAAGAAAAGAGAGACGGACAAACAGATAAGTCATATTATATGGCGGCTGGAAATGTACAGGCCGCTTGAAGAACATGAAAAGGAGATTGTGTCAAATTATGTCAGGGAGCGTTCTGAAAACGGTTTCATGACCACTGCTACCAGGGTAAGAACCGTGCTTATGATAATTGACAGGCAGGCGGACATTTTTGACTGTGACTGAGGCAACACAATCAGAACAAGTTTTTTTAAAAAAAATTATAATGCCTTCATGCACTCCTCAAGGCCTTCGGGAGTGTCAAACTGACAGAACTTCAGTTCGTTGTTTCTGCCCAGACATTTGGCTACAAGGTTGGTAAGCACCTTTTTGGGGCCTGATTCAACAAACAGGGTTACTCCATCATCTGCCATGCTGTTTGCAATATCCACCCATCTTACAGGGGCGCATATCTGGTCCACCATAAGCCTTTTTATCCTTTCACCATCTGTTTCAGCCTTTCCGGTCACATTACTGTAAACAGGTATCCGGGGCGAGGAAAATGTTGTTTTTTCAACTATTTCGGCAAAGGCTCTGGCCGCGTGCTTCATAAGCTCACTGTGGTAGCCGCCTGATACCTTGAGAGGAATTGCCCTGGCCTTCCTCTCCCTGACTTTTTCGCATAATCTTGAAACCGGCTCCTTCTCTCCGGTTACGACAATCTGTTCAGGGGAATTGTGGTTGGCAAGCGACAGAACCTCGCCACTGTTTCTGGACTCTTCAACCAGGCGCTCAAGTTCGTCCATGGGAATGCCTATAATGGCGGCCATTGCGCCTGGCCTTACAGATGCAGCCTCTTCCATGAGCCTGCCGCGATGGTGAACAAGCCTTACGGCATCCTCAACCGTAAGGATACCCGCGCACCACAAGGCTGGATATTCGCCAAGGCTGTGGCCAGCCGCAGCGGAAGGGACAATGCCACGGTCTGTTGCAGCAGTTGCGCATGCGATTTCAACAGTTGTAAGGCAGGGCTGAAGATTTGCAGTCTTTACCAGCTCATCCGCCGGGCCGTGGAAACAGAGTTCCGCCACGGGGATGCCAGTGACTTCCTCAGCAATTTTGAATACTTTTTCAGCCTCTGGCACCTGGTTGAAAAAATCCTTGCCCATTCCAACAAACTGGGAGCCCTGGCCGGGAAAAAGAAAGGCGCATTTTTTTTCAAAACTCATTGTTCAATAACCTCAAGCTCATCCTCCGGATCTTCCTCCGGAAGCTCCTCCTTCATGATAACCAGTTCCTCAATATAGGATTCATACTCATCCGGGGACATGAGATCGTCCAGCTCTTCGGGCAGATCGGTTTTCATTTCGATTAACCAACCGTCTTCATAGGGATCATCCGATATTATATCGGGCGAATCCAGCACCTTGCTGTTGGGCAGGGTAACTGTACCGGTGGCAGGGCATGAGAACTCGAGAACCTCGCCGCCAACACCGTGAGCAGTAGCAAGTATATCCCCCTCGGAGAGTTTTTCACCCGTTGAGGGAATATCAAGGGCGGAAAATTCCGCTATAAGACTCTGGCCATAATCGGTTATTCCTATTTTTACATGACCTGAGTCAAGGACGCGCAGCCAAAGATGATCATCAGTGTACAAAAGGTCTTCAAGAACAAGCATTTATAGCCCCCGTTGATAGTTTATCCGCCAATACTGGACATTTTTTTGTGGCAGGAAGGGTTTAATTTTCCAAGAGACATGTATCCTTCCGGCTTCGAGTTGACCGCGTTCCGAAGAAGGGTGTCCATCTCTTGACCGTCCAGGCCATTTCTCAATGGAGTTTTTAAATCGATTTCCCTGTCTGAAAAGAGGCATAGCCTCAGTTTTCCATCTGCAGTAACCCGGAGGCGGTTGCATGTGCCGCAGAAATGGTGGCTGAGGGGGCTTATAAAGCCGATACGGCCATGAGCCCCGCTGACCGAATAGAGAGCAGCAGGTCCGGCCCCCTTTGCGTGCGGCAGTTGAGTCAGCTCGCCAAGGTCTGCCTCCAGGATATTTTTTATTTGGCTGTTGGGTATAAGGCTGTCGGGACTCCAGGGTATGCTGTCTCCCACAGGCATGAATTCGATAAATCTGACATCCACGGGATATTTCAACGCAAGCCTCGCCAGATCCAGTATGTCACTGTCAGTTACCCCCTTTATTACAACTGAATTGATCTTTATTTTTGGAAATCCCAGCTCCAGGGCCATCATTATGGAATCCCATACCCGGCTGAAAACGTCAGATCCTGTTATTGAAGCGTAAGTTCGGGGGTCAAGGGTGTCAAGGCTGATGTTTATATGTGTAAGGCCCGCGTCCTTCAGTTCCCTTGCATAAGTGGAGAGAAGGGTTCCATTTGTAGTCATGCAGATCTCTTCAAGGCCTTCAAGTTCATTGATCTTTTCCACCAGCCTTGTGATTCCGCGGCGGACAAGAGGCTCTCCGCCGGTAAGCCTGATCTTTTTGATACCAAGCCTGCAAAACGATGCACATAATCTTGTCACCTCTTCGAATGAGAGGATATTTTCAGCAGGCATCCAGGAAAAACTGGACTGGGGCATGCAGTAGCGGCACCTGAGATTGCACCTGTCGGTTACAGAAAGACGCAGGTAGGTGATATTACGGTTGTATTTGTCAGTAAGGATTGAGGACATCGGATTTATGTTTTTCTTGTTCCAACTCCTTGATTGAGCCCTTCACTAATAGAGAGGTTTGAAGCCTGCTCAGGCATTAATGCGTTTGATGTCGGCGCCGAGGGCTGCAAGCTTTGCCTCCATATTTTCATAACCACGGTCCAGGTGATGAATATCCGTTATTTCGGTTACCCCCCTTGCGGCAAGGCCAGCCAGAACAAGACAGGCGCTTGCCCTCAGATCGGTTGCCTGGACAGGTGCGCCGGTAAACTTTTTCACCCCTCTTATTATTGCGCTTCTGCCTTCTATCTTGATATCGGCGCCCAGCCGTTTCAGTTCGGCTACATGCATGAACCTGTTTTCAAAAATATTCTCTGTTATGACACTTAATCCCTGAGCCAGGCACATGAGCACCATGAACTGGGCCTGAAGGTCTGTTGGAAAACCGGGGTAAGGCTGGGTAATAACATCAACACTTTTAAGCCTGCCGGATGATTCAACGAAAATTGAATCTCCGGAGCAGTCTATTTTCATTCCGGCAGCCCTGAGCTTTGAAATGGCGGAATCAAGATGCGATGGAACAGTGTCCGTTATTTCAAGTGTTCCGCCAGCGGCTCCAGCCGCCATGATATAGGTGCCGGCCTCTATGCGGTCAGGTATTATTGACCACCTGGTGCCCCCAAGATAGCGTACCCCCTCTATCTTCAAGGTATCAGAACCTTCACCGCTTATTCTTGCCCCCATGTTTTTGAGCATTTTAGCCAGGTCCACGATTTCAGGCTCACGGGCCGCATTTTCAATAACCGTTGTTCCCCTGGCCAGGACGGCGGCCATAAGCAGGTTTTCCGTGCATGTGACTGAGGGGAAATCCAGATATATGCGGGCGCCACCCAGTCCCTTTGTCCTTATATCCACGAATCCGTTTGATACCTCGTATTCAGCGCCCATGAGTTCAAGCCCCTTCAGATGGAGATTTATGGGACGGTTTCCAATAGCGCATCCGCCGGGCATTGATACCCTGGCACGCCCAATTCGCGCAATAAGCGGGCCAAGAACCAGGATTGACGCCCGAATAAGCCTTACAAGCTCATGCGGGGCTTCATAACCGCTTATTGATGACGCATCAACCGTTACCGCGGAGACGCGGTTTTCAAAAGAAGCGCTGGTATCCGTGCCGAGTTCATGGAGCAGGGAGATGAAGAATCTTATGTCTTCAAGCAGGGGTACGTTTAGAATTTCACACGTACTTTCAGAAAGAAGGGTGGCGGCCAGTATGGGCAGGGCTGCGTTTTTGGCGCCGCTTGTCCTTACAGTGCCTTCAAGTCGGTGGCCCCCCTTTATTACGAGGCGTTCCTTTGGACATTTTCCAGCCTGTCCTGCAAAGTTGCCAGGAGGGGAGAGCGTGCCTTTCATGCTGTGAATTACCAATTTGGCCTGGATAATGCCAGGAATTTGAAACAAAAGGCGGACTGCCTGTGGAGGCAGTCCGCATGATTATCCTCCTGCCGGAATAAATGCATTCCTGAGCCGGTGATATCTTTCACCTGGTTCCTTTTTATTCAGGCACCCTGCCCTTGTGCCATATGAATACGATCGGGCTTGCAACAAATACAGAGGAGTATGTGCCTATGACTATTCCCAGTATGAGTGCAAGCGCAAAGTCGTGAATTACAACGCCACCCAGGAAGAAGAGGCAAAGAACCACAATAAGCGTTGTCAGCGAGGTGATTATGGTGCGGCCCAGCATTTCGTTCACACTGAGGTTGATAATGTTGGCGAACCCCAGCTTCCTGTTTTTTCGCATGTTCTCCCTGATTCTGTCAAATACTACAACTGTATCCGTGAGAGAGTAACCCGCAAGTGTAAGAAGGGCTGTTACGATGAGCAGGGTGATTTCAACATTGAATATGTAGAGAAGCCCGAGAACCGCCAGAACGTCATGGAATGTGGCAATGGCGGCAGCCACGCCGAAGCTCAGGTTAAACCTGAAGGCAAGGTATCCGATTATGCCTGCAAGAGATATGGCAATGGCGAGTATGGCCTTTCTCCTGAGCTCCTGGCTTACCGTTGAGCCAATTTCCGTCTTGCTTTCAACCGTGAAGCTGGTATCAGGCAGCGCTGATTGCAGGGTGCCGGTTATGGCTGTTTCAACATCACCTACTGTTTCTGCCGATTTCTTGACGCGTACTATCAGGATATTCTCTCCCGGAACTTCTTGAAGCGTGTAACCCTCTATTCCTGCCTTTTCCATGGCTTCGCGAACATCCTTGAGCTGGAAGGGTTTGTCGGCCTTGTACTGGACCATTGTTCCACCGGCAAAGTCAACGCCAAGGTTGGCGGCTCCGCGGTTTATCTGAACAAAGGCGGTAATGCCAGTGGCAACCAGCACACCTGATATGCAGAAGGCTATATTTCTGCGGCTTATGAAGTCAATGGAGGTCTTTTTCACAAGCTGCAGGAACTTTATGTCCTTTATGGATTTTCTGGCAAGCAGGAAGTCATAGACTATTCTGGTGCCGAATATGGCTGTGAAAAGGTTGATTATGATACCTGCTGACAGGGTAACGGCAAAACCCTTGATAGGCCCGGTTCCAAAGAGAAACAGGGCCATGGCAGTGATAAGCGTGGTTACGTGGGCGTCCACAATGGTCCAGAATGCCTTGTCATAGCCCCCGTCTATGAATGCCTTCAAGGGCTTTCCAAGCGCCCTTTCCTCCCGCATCCGTTCAAATATGAGGACGTTTGAGTCAACACCCATGCCGATTGTCAGGATGATACCCGCAATGCCGGGAAGGGTGAGGGTTGCCTGAAAGAGGGCAAGTACCGCCATGAGGAAAAGCAGGTTCAGAATCATGGCGATATCAGCGATAAGGCCAGAGAAGCTGTAGTAAACAATCATGAATATGATTACAAATCCTGCGCCGAGCAGACCCGAGTAAAGACCCTTCTGGATGGAGTCGCGGCCAAGGGATGGACCTACCGTTACGTTCTGAATGATTTTTACAGGTGCGGGAAGCGCACCGGCCCTCAGCACTATTGCAAGGTCTGAAGCCTCTTCGTGGGTGAATGAGCCGGATATCTGGGCGTGACCGCCACCGATCTTCTCCCTGATCACCGGCGCCGAGCGCACTATGCCGTCAAGTACAATGGCAAGGCGTTTCCCTACATTCTGTTCAGTTATCTTTTCAAAAAGGCGTGCGCCGCGGTCAGTCAGTTCAAGGGCGACATAGGGCTCATTGTAGGTGCCGCCTATCCGGACATGGGCGGTCTTTACCGCATCCCCTGTCATGAGGGTGTGGTCTTTCAGAAGGATAAAGGTCTTCCTGATCCTTCCCGTCCGGCTGTCAGCCTCCTTCATGAAGTAAACAGCATCACCCCTGGGAATCTGCCCCTTGAGCACGGAGTTTATAACCTTTACATCAGCGCCTGCAGGAAGCCTGCCGTCTTCAACCGCCTTCCTTATAAGGGAGGCAATGTTAACGCCTGAATCGGAATCAACCAGTTTGAATTCAAGCTGCGCTGTCTGGCCAATGAGCTTCAACGCCCTCTTGGGGTCCTTTACACCCGGAAGCTGGACAACGATCTCCTGCTCTCCCTGCCTTACTATAACCGGCTCGGATACACCGAACTGGTCTATTCTGTTTCTGATAATTTCAAGCGACTGGTCAACTGCGTTTTCCCTGATAAATTTTTCTTCCTCATCGGCAAGCTTCAAGACAATCAGTGGGAATTTTCCGTTTTCCCTGACTTCTTTCAGTTCCAGGTTGGGATAATCTTCAGACAGGATATTTTTTATCTGTTCAACCGCGTTTCTGTTAGGGACTGCAAAGACTATCTCGTCAGTTGAAGGACTCTTTCTGCGTACGATTGTTATATGTTTGTGCCTCAGGGCGTCCTGGAGATCCCTGGCGGCCAGGTCAGCGGCATTCTTTACCGCCTGATCAACATCAACCTTGAGTATCAGATGCATTCCACCCTGAAGATCGAGCCCAAGCTTCAGGCCCTCCTGGTAAACATACTTCTTGAACCACTGGGGGGTGTTTGAATAAAAGGAGGGCATGAGCAGAACTGCGGCAAACACTATCAGTGCCGCCATGAGCATGAATTTCCAGCGAAGACCCTTTGGCATGATTTAAATTCTCCTGTGATCCGTAATATTTTAAATTTTTTTAGTCTGTATCCGTGGGCAATGTCGGTGCTGCCGGAAGATTAATCTAAAAAAACCCGCCGGCTTCCAGGGCCTGAAACATGAAATAACAGCCACCCGCGTTTTTGCCCATATACCCGCAGCAGGAAACTCCTGACTGTACGGACTTTTTAGCCAAACAGCGGAGTTTTTGCAACCAAACTTTTGTCCCGGAGCAGAAATGCCTTTGAAGTGGGGCGGCCGGCAATATATTTCCAAAGTCACAATATGCCTATTGCTGTTAGGCAGTTTTTGCCACCCACCATGCCTTCCTTGCGAACAAAAAATGCACCCGCCGTTTATAGTCTAAAATTTATTTTTTATTTCCGGTGGTTATGTGGCCTGTCACCGAAAGGTCTGTTTGGCGTGAGGGAGGCATGTTCCTTGCAACCCTGTTCAGTCAAATCTCATGCCCATGCCAGGCGGCATGGATCAGCAGTGACAGACAATCCTGAAAGAGGCGTTGCAAGGATTTGTATTTACCTGTGGAGAAGTAACGAAAGAGAGCGTGACATGAGTCTCATACCATTGGTCATAATGCCGGATGCATCCCGGTCTGCCGCTCAGGCCCGAGGAGGGATACAGGAGGCCGGGGCGGCAACGGCCGGTTCTCCGGTTAACGGCCCTTCGGTTTTTCAGCAGGTGTTGAAGAGCGCTGCACCGGGAGGGCATGTCCCTGAAAATAGCCGGGTCAATGGCGGGCAGGGCGAACTGGCGGCAGAAACGGCTGTAAGCAAGGCGCCTTCCGGCGCATTCGGCAGGGAAGCTGACGTGTCTCAGCTCCTGTCGGAACTGGTTTCCCTGTTTCAGAATATAATGGCCCGGAACCAGGGTGAGGTCCCGGGGGGTATGGCAAAGACAGGTGACGCCACGGTTGATCCCCCGGCAGGAAGTGATGAATTACCGCCTGTAACCCTGTTTGTACAGGCGGTCATATCTGCACTTGAAAACGCCGTCCCGGAGACCGGTTTGAATGAAGAACAGCATGCCCGGTTTTACACCGTTTTCATGGACATGATTGAAGGGTTTGATGAAGGTGTGTCAGGCGTTTTGCAGCAAGGGGCCGGCTCCAGGTTGCCGGCGACCGGGCCTGATGGCCTGCTGCCGGAAGGCCCTGAAATGGCGAAGTCTTTTTACAGGGGCCTCGCAGGGGGTGAGGAGCAGTTCGTGCCCGCGGCGGATGCAGGTTCCGGCCTTGCCTCCTGGCCGGGAAACGGCGTTGAGGCGGCAGTGGAAGAGAAGGGCTGGGGAATATTTCAAAAGCCGCTTTCCGCAGCAAAATTGTCCGGGGCGGTCCATATCGTTTCTGAAGCAGGCCGGGCCGCAGCAGCATCCGGCGTTCCGGAAAAATCGCCGGCTGAAAATGAGAAACCAGATGAGAAACCCGTGGAGCCAATCTCTACGGGTGAGGGCACGGAAGGTAAGAACAGCCAGCTGCTGGCGCAGTTGCAGTCTGTTTACGAGACGGCAAGCGCGTTTTCCGAATC
>JALVQQ010000010.1 GCA_027025395.1 Deltaproteobacteria bacterium
GATTAGTAGCGAACAAGCTAGTGATATCTGCAAGGTTTTCTGCAGAGTAGAAAAGCGCTTTATTAAAAACTTCATAGTGGACTTAATGACAGATAAAACTCCGGTTATTACCATCAAGCCTCCCGGTAAGTGGGAAATCATTGATTTCCAGGAGCTGAAAGATTATCGGGATCTGTTTTTTTTCCTGGTGTGGCGGGATATCAAGGTGCTCTATGCCCAAACAATAATGGGTTTTGCCTGGGCTATTTTGAACCCGCTGATCCAGATAATTATTTTTTCCATTATTTTCGGCAAGGTGGCCAAACTGGATACAGATGGGATTCCCTATGTGCTGTTTTCCACCGTTGCAATCGTTCCCTGGGCCTATATGTCAGAGGCGATGTCCCGGTCGAGCCAGAGCCTGGTATCCGGCCAGGGCATGCTGGGAAAGATCTATTTTCCGCGTCTGATTTTTCCGATTACTCCGATTCTAGCAAAGCTGGTTGATTTTTCTATCTCCCTTATTCTGCTTCTGGCAGTTATGCTCTATTATCGTATTTCGCCTACTTGGAATTTGCTGTTACTGCCATTTCTCATTGTACTGATGATGTCGGTACCGGCCGGGATAGGGTTCTGGCTCTCCGCTTTGTCTATCCGCTTTCGTGATGTGAAATTTGCGATGCCGTTCATGATTCGGATGCTGATCTATTCGGCACCAATCCTGTATTCGGCATCCTCAATTCCTGATAATTATCGTTTTTTATATTCTCTCAACCCCATAGTGGCTGTTATTGAGGGTTACCGTGCCTGTCTGCTGGGAACGGAAATTCCATGGGAGTTTATTCTTCCTGGAACTGTCGTATCGGCTTTGTTATTGGTTTCTGGTGCCATATATTTCCGAAAGATGGAACGGGTATTTGTTGATGTTATCTAGCTACGCCACAAGTAAACAAAAATGAGTAAAAATAATGTTGCTGTAAATGTGGAGGGGGTGTCCAAGATTTATCGTCTTGGCGTGAAAGAGCAGACCAGTGAGCACATCGCCGAAATGCTGTGGGGTTTTTTGCGTAGCCCGCTGCAAAATTTCCGCAAGTATCGCTCTCTCTATAATTTCGATGATATCGATCTGAACGAAAATGGGTTGGTGGGAGGGCAAAGGGACGATATTCTCTGGGCGTTGCGGAATGTCTCGTTCAGTGTTAATGAAGGTGATGTGGTTGGTATCATTGGCGGGAATGGAGCAGGTAAATCAACCTTGCTGAAGATCCTCTCTAGGATAACCCCTCCTACTAGCGGAAATGTTACTATTCATGGCCGGGTATCCAGTCTGCTTGAGGTTGGAACCGGGTTTCATCCGGAGCTGACCGGTCGGGAGAATGTTTTTCTCAATGGTACTATTCTAGGAATGCGCCGGAAGGAGGTAACGCAGAAGTTCGATGAGATTGTCGCTTTTTCCGACGTTGAAAAATTTCTTGATACTCCGGTCAAGCGCTACTCCAGCGGGATGCGGGTGCGTCTTGCCTTTGCAGTGGCAGCACATCTTGAACCGGAGATCCTTATCGTGGATGAGGTATTGGCGGTTGGTGACGCAGCTTTCCAACAAAAATGCATGAATAAAATGCAGGATGTTGGAAAGGAGGGACGAACTGTTCTATTTGTTTCTCATAATATGCCCGCTGTCAGCTCACTGTGTGATCGGGTGGTGTGGCTTGATCACGGTCAGAAAATAACCGAAGGACCGGCCCAGGAGATTGTCGGAAAATATCTTTTGGAGGGCGTTGATACGACAGCACATCGGGTATGGAAGGATCCCTCTTCCGCCCCGGCAGGCAAATTTGCCCGGTTGCGAGAGGTTCGGGTGATTTCAAAAGATGGTGACATAATCGGGCATCATGATATTCAGGAGCCGATTGGCATTCAAATGGAGTATGAGGTTTTGCAAGGTGGGGAAGTGATGCTGCCCCATTTCCGGGTAAGGAACGATAATGGTGTTCTGGTGTTTGTCACTTTGGATCACGATCCCAAATGGTATCAACAGCCACGCCCGGCCGGGCGATACGTCAGTACTGTCTGGATTCCCGGAAATTTGCTCAATGAGGGACCACATTTTATCGAATGTAATCTGATGACACGTCTCCCAGATATCCTCCAGTTCCGGGAGATAAATGTGGTCTCTTTTACGGTTACCGGGAATATGGAGCCGGGCACCGCACGCGGGGACTGGCCAGGCCGGTTAAAAGGTGTTGTCAGTCCGGCGTTGAAGTGGGAAACGCAGTACAGCAAGGACTAACAGACAGTTAAATTGCTTTCCCAATCAAATCGTGTTCATCATTTGCAGTAATTACCACTTCAGTAAACTCGCCTGCTGTCAGGTATGGGCCATTTTCGATATAGACTGCGCCATCAATCTCCGGGGCATCGGCTGTACTACGAGCTATTGCCACACCTGACTCATTCACTTCATCGACAAGAACGACAAGCGTTTGTCCCACTTTTTCGGCCAGTCGCGCAGTACTAATCTCCGCCTGCACCG
>JALVQQ010000011.1 GCA_027025395.1 Deltaproteobacteria bacterium
AGATATAGGAAAAAAAATCCGAAAAACCACGAAAAACGGTCGCGCAGAACCTGTCTAAGGCGTTCCAGGCGTACGGAACTGCTCCATATCGCCCACCAGAACACGGTAAGGAACAGCCATGACAGTATCTGCAGGGCCGCAAGCTTTGGCTCCCTGTAATTTACAAAAATCCACTGCCCGCCCCATTTTCCCGGAACAAACACCAGCGGAGGACAAAAAAGCAGCAGGAAGAGCGTAAATTTCAACATTCGTTCAATCATCATTCGCTGTCAACCTCCCCTCTGCAACAAAACCACTTGAACAAAGTTTAAATATTGCAACTCCGGCTGCACCGGATGCAAAATTGAGGATAACGTCCCGGTCATCATAAACGCGGCAGGGGATAATATACTGAATTATCTCATCACACAGCCCAAGAAGATAGACAAGCACCAGGGCTTTTGCCCACCCGTCGGAACGGCGGGAAAAGACCCACGCACACAGCCAGCCTGCCCCTCCATACTCAATAAGGTGCAGCCTCTCCTCGGGAAAATCGAGATTCCACGCTGTGACAAGCATCAAGGCCGCCACAAAAAAAAGCATATTTTTCCTCCTGCACCATCTTGCCCCGCAAAGCACCAGCCCTGCCGCCACAACCGCTACAAGCGTCCCCGTAAACCAGCCCAGCAGGCCTGCGTTACGCAGTGCGGAAGATGCTGTTCTGACACTGCCAAGGGTCAGGTAGATGCAGGCCATGTAGAATGATAGCAGAGCAACCTTAAACGGGCCGCTATATTTATATGACATGCCTTCTTTCAGTAATGCCATGTGAAACCGGCATAGGCGTTAAAGGGCGGGGAATCCGCCGGTCCGTAGGTGCCACGGGCGTCATACGATGTGCTGAAAAGATTCTTTAATGTAACCTGCAGGTCCAGCCCCTTGAAAAAGGTATCTTTTGCCGACAGGGCCATATCAACCTGGACATGACCTGGCACCCTTCCACGCTGCGCCCCCTTGTCATAACTGTACCGCCATGACTTCTCATATTTCAAATCCACGGCCAGCATCAGCCTGTCAAGGGGATTCCACTCCAGCGATGCGTTCACCATGCTCCTGGGCCCGGTCTCAAAGGGCACACTCCATGAAATCCACGGCTTTTTCACCCACTCCCCATCCTCAAATACATAGACAGAGTATTGATATGTTTCATCGTCTCCATCATGGGCAATAAAAGTGGCGTTCGCCCTGAGCCTGAAAACCCGGGACAACCGCCAGTCTCCCCCAAGCTCCACCCCGTAAAGGTCCTGCATTGCCGTATCTGAAAGCCCTCCATAATAAGGGTCCTTGCCAGTTTCGTGTCTTATCTGGTTCCAGAAGCCGGTTAATGAAAGGTCGAGCACATCTCCAGGTCTCCAGGTAATCCCGAGGCTGAAATTCTGAACCTCTTCAGGCTCAAGATCATCCCTGCCGGTAAACTGGGAGGCATAGGGGGTACGGTATGCGGTTCCATAGACAAGCTTGAAATTCCACTTCCGTGAAGGCGACCAGACAACACCGGCGCTGGGGCTGAAACGCAGATCATATTCACTGTGGTCATCTATCCTCAAGCCGAACCATGCGTCAACATGGGGCCAGTGGCGCTTGAACTGGGCAAAACCGGAAACAAGGGTGGTGTCAAAACTGCTCTGCCGGGATCGGGGCAGAAAAAATATATTGTCAGGATCAAAAAAGTCGGGTGGGTAGCCCTTTGCTATCTCAGCGCCATTTATCCAGTTATAGCGACCGGACACGCCAAGCGTAAGAACCGCCCCTCCACCCCAGAACTCCCGGTCATACAGCAATTCGCCATAAGCCACATGGCTCTTGTGCTCCCTTTTTTCAAGATCGATCTCGCGCTCCACGTCGTCCATTTCATTATACCAGGCGTTCAGGCGCAGATCAGAATCCTGAAATGTTTTTTCGAGTTCAAGTTTCAGATACCACATGGGTTTCAGGCTGCTTGCCGGCCACCTCAACCCCGAGGGTGGATCCTCAAGGATATATTTGCGATTCGCCTCTGACCACCTTCCTGACAATCTCAGCCAGTCCTGCCAGGAAAAATTGAACACCGCCTCGGCAAATGTGGAACGCTCCACACTGCCGCTGCCCATGCGCCGGGAAGGCGGCACAGGTATGCCCCCAGGCCCTGCAAAGCGGACAATGTTGTATTCATTCTCGTATGCCCTGAAGCTGCGGGCGTTAAGGGAGACAAACGCCTCCCACAAGCCTGCATTGTGCCCCCAGTTAAGGGATGCCGCGGCCTCCTTGCGTGCCGAGCCTCCATACGCGTTCAGTTCAACACCATCAACGTCCCTGCCGCGTTTCGGCACAATGTTAACAATGCCGGAATAGGCGTCAGGCCCCCACAGAACCGACCCAGGCCCCCTGATTATTTCAATACGCTCCACAGCAGCAAGGGCCAGCTCCTCATCTACCGGCTGCACGGTCTTTGCGGCGTCGGATGTGAGGTGAACCGAATCATATAGAAACAACACACTTGAAGGCAGGCCGCGAAGATATGGAATTGACCCGAAGTTCCTGGGAGAGATGAAAAAACCAGGCTGTCTTGACAGGACCTCGGCCAGGGTCATATAGCCATGCTTTTTTATGTCTGATGATGTAATTACAGAGGCGATTGCCGGGGCCCTGTCAACGCTCTCGGCGCGGCGGGACGCGATGGTGAGTGTGGACACATCTTCCCCCACGAACAGGATGGACGTGTCAGCTCCATGCGCCTCATGCACAAGCAGGCCACAGGCAAGCAGAAATATATGCAGTATTTTCGTTAAACGCATTTTAAACGCATTTTATGTGAATATTTTAACCTGAAAGCCATGCGGTTAAACAACCCGCCGTCAGCCTGTCGCCGCCTTTAGCCTGGTCCTGAACTTGGAACGGGAGAGGCCAAGCAGCCTGGCGGCAGCACTCTGGTTGTTATTGCTCATATCAAGGGCCTGACGAATAAGATCCTTCTCAAGCTCCTCGAGATCAATGCCTGATTCAGGCAGCTTCCACTCGACCCCTCCACCTTCCGGCGGCCGGACCGCAGACAGAAAGGAGAGATCATCTGCTGTTATGGGCAGCTCGTCCGCAAGGATGGCCGCCCTTTCAATGGCGTTTGCAAGCTCCCTTACATTGCCCGGCCATGAATGCGAAACCAGTATGCGTTTTGCCCCCTGGGTGAAAACCGGCACTCCATCCCGGACCGTCTCCCTGAATTTGCGCAAAAAATGCTCGGCAAGCGGCACTATTGCCTCCTGTCTCTCTCTCAGCGGAGGAATATGCACCGGGAACACATTGATCCTGTAGAAAAGATCCGCCCTGAACCTGCCTTCGTCAACCATGGGCTGAAGGTCCCTGTTGGTGGCGCATATCACCCTAATATCCACCGGAATCTGGCTGTTGCCTCCAACACGCTGCACGACCTTTTCCTGAAGGGCCCTGAGAAGCTTGGCCTGGGCCTCAAGGGGGAGATCGCCAACCTCGTCCAGGAACAGCGTCCCTCCTGAAGCATACTCAAAAAGGCCCTCCTTTCTTCTGTCCGCACCTGTAAATGCCCCCTTTTCATGCCCGAAGAGCGTACTCTCCACCAGGCTGTCTGTAATGGCCGCGCAGTTTACTGCCACAAAGCGTTTCCCGGCCCGTGGACTGTTACGGTGGATGTAACGGGCGATTACCTCCTTGCCTGTGCCGGACTCTCCGGTAACAAGGACTGTTGTATCCGCCTTTTTAGCCACCCTCGATATTGTGGCCAGGAGCTTTTTCATCTTTTCTGACACACATATCAGCTCCCCATCTTCCTCATCCTGACGCTCAAGCTCATTGCGCAGCATGCGGTTTTCGGCCAGAATACGGGATATGCCCACGGCCTTTTCCACTGTGAGCATGATTCTGCTCTCGTCAAAGGGCTTTGTTATGTAATCAACAGCGCCCTTTTTCATGGCCTCAACTGCGGAATCAACCGTGGCAAAGGCTGTCATGAAAATCACCGGGCATGGAATATCCATCTCCTGAATATTGCCGAGCAGCTCAAGCCCGTCCATACCGGGCATCCTGATATCGGAAATTACAAGGTCATACGGGTTATCCCTGACCATTTCAAGGGCCTTTGCGCCATCACCCGCCTCATCAACGGTATGGCCTTTAAGCTCGAGCATTATCCTGAGGATATGCCTTATCTTCTCTTCATCATCAACCACGAGTATATATGCCATGGCACTTAGTAGTTATTCCTTGCCTGTATAAAGTTGGGATTCAGGCAGAAAAAACGTAACTTCCCGCCAAATCCGTACCAAATCCATACCTTTTCTCCCGCCCATACCCACGCCTCCGCACATAACGCCAGGGATGCCGACGCAGCATGCCGCAAACAGGGCTGAACACTCCGGGGCCGCCCTACATGGGCGCGGTTATGCGAACCGTCAGCCCGCCATGGTCATTCCTGCTAAAAAGCATATCACCTCCATGCAGTTTCACAACCCTGTCAACCAGTGCCAATCCAAGCCCTGTACCGCTTGATTTTGTCGTAAAAAAAGGCTCGGTAATCCGTTGCAGATCATTTTCATCCACACCTTTGCCCGTGTCCTCCACCTCAACACTCCATTCATTTTCACTGCAAAAAACTCTTATCCATACATCACCCTGGTCACCGCATGCCTCGCAGGCGTTCAGCACGATATTGAGCAGGGCCTGGGCAAGATAATCCTCATCGGCAAGCACATTGCAGCTGCTGCATGACGATTCCATGTGAAGGGACACCCCGCGCCCTTCCCAGTCAATCCTGTTCTTTTCAACAAGGGCCTCCACCATTGCCACAAGATCAAGGTCCCTAAACACCGGCTTTCTCGGCCTGGAAAAATTCAGAAAATCCTGTATGATCCTGTCAACCCTCAGGATTTCCTCCTCCATGTACCGTATCATGGTTTCCTTGGTACTGTTTTCTATTTCGGGCTTTTTCACCACGTCAAGGGCACCCTTAATTATTCCCAAGGGATTCTTGATCTCGTGCGCAACGGTAAAGGCAAACCGTCCCACATCCGCCATCGCCTTCTGCTGAATCATCTCCTGATAGGTCTCCTCAAGGGCGGCGCGGCTCCTGGCAAGGGCCGTAAGCATATTGTTGAATGCTTCTGCAAGACGCCCGATCTCCGGGATACCGCCTCCGCCTACCTTTACGTCAAGCTCTCCCCTCGCCACCCTCTCTGCCGCATCTACCAGGGCCTTCAGGGGCGCGACCAGGGAGCGGGAAAACATTGAAAATACCAGCACGCCCAGCACCGAGAATATAATCGCCGCGGCCATGTAAACATTTCTGAGCCTGTCCATGAACTGCGCTATGCCCGCAGTTGTATAAAGCACATGAACCCTGCCAAGCCTTCTGTCAGCATAACCGCTGTCCATGAAGACCATCTCCTCCTCCCCCTGCCTCAGCATGACATCAGCAACAGCCTCTCCGCTCACGCTGCGTCCTCTCGCCCCCTCCCTGACAAGCACATTGCAGTCTGCATCCTCTATGATCACCTCTACCACATCCCGCTCTTCAAGCAGATTTTCCGCCAGACGCCTGAGCATTGCCCTGTCACCAAGAATAATGCCGAGTTCAGCGTTAAGCGCCAGGTAGCGGGCCAGAAAACTCATGCGGTCTTCAAACCTTTCTCTCAAAAATGAGGCTCCATACCTCACCCCGACCACGCCAAGGGTTGCCGTAATTGAAAAAACCAGCATCATGACCCCAAGCAGCAGCCTCTTCTGGAAACTGAGCCGCATTACTTCCGCTCCTCCGGGCCTGCCAGGGATAACCGCCTTTTTTCAAGCGTTTCACGGGCCTGCCTGACCACCTCCCATGCCCTGTCATTCCATCCAACATCAAAAGGCGGCGGCAGCATGCCGCACTTGCGGCCAGCAAGCAGCTCCTCCGCAACCCTGGCACCCGCCCTGCCGCACCCCTCATAATCAATGATAAACGACATGACCGCGCCTGCCTCCATAAAAAACCTGTTAAACCCCACCGGGGCGATGCCGGCCAGAAGCGCCTTTTTTACAAGATATGTAATCATGGTTTCGGAAATAACGGTTGCGTCCGGAATAAAAAGCAAGGTGTCTATCTTCATGGATGAAGCCGCAAACAGGGATGATGTTTCAGGCCTTGCATGAACCGAAAGCGGAACCAGCCGGATCCCTGCCTGCCGCGCTGCCTTCCAGGCAGAGTCTATCCACCAGCCGTTCTCCCCAGGATTGTAGAATACACCCACACGCCGGCCTTCCCCCATGCGCTCTTTTATAAGCCTGAACTGCTCTTCAGGAGGTATGCGAAGATGGACACCGCAGAGGTTCCTGCCTGGCAGCACCTCAGCTGGATCAAGAACCATGAGACAGAGCTTGGGTGTGGCATCCGGGGCAGCCTCCCAGGCCAGGCGGGCCGCGGCAGGCCCGATTGCAACCACCAGCGAGTATGGCTCATTAACAAGCCTGTGACGAACAAGTTCCGGATTGGAATCGACGAATTCCGAGGTTACTTCCCCTGAAACAGAGGCGCGGAAACCCTCAAGGGCCATGACAAACGGCTTGATATGAGACGAAACCACAGCGGCAATGCCCGAGGAGGCGGCAAATGCAGGCCGCACCGGAACCAGCACGGCAAGAGCGATGGCCATGACCAACCACCTTGCACCAGCATGAACCGGACAGCCTCTGTTCTTCCTCTGCAAAACAGCCCCTTTCCCTGAAATATGCAATTTTGCCTTCATGGCTCGCGGCCTGTCCGCCCCTGACAGCGTAACTGCTGAACAAGTCAGCGCCGCGGTTCCTGTATCTGCCTGGATAAAGATTAAATGCGCCGGGCGCTCAATGCAATCCCGTTGCAATATTTATGCGATATTTACTCCAGGAGGCACTGCCGCATCCTGACCATGCCTGACAATCCCTTCAATGCTTGTTGCCAAAAACGGGCGCCCGGAATAATATCGCGCCATGCAACCTGAAAACAGCAAGGCATCCATAATCATAATAAATTTCAATGGCGGCGAACTGCTTACCGAGTGTGTAAAACTTGCCCTTGAAACCACTGTCCCCGTAGAAGTTCTTGTAGGTGACAACGGCAGTCATGATGGAAGCATCATCTATCTCAGGAACACCGTCAGTGACGCCAGGCTGAAGATATTGGAAAACGGGAAAAACCTTGGCTTTGCCACAGCCAACAACCGCCTTGTCCAGCAGGCGTCAGGGGAGTTTCTGCTCTTTCTGAATCCCGACTGCCTCATGCCGCCCGGCACGCTTGAACACATGATAGATATTATGGAACAGAGGCCGGATGTGGGAATGGCCGGGTGCCTTATACGGAACCTTGACGGCTCTGAACAGCCAGGATGCCGCAGAAAGATACCGACGCCTCTGTGTACCATGGCGCGGAGCATGGGACTCGATCGCATACTGGGAAACCGTCTCTTCATGAAACAGTGCATCCCGCCTCACCTAACACCGCTGCCGGTCAGCCCGGTTGAGGTCGAAGCGCTTTCAGGCGCTTTCATGCTGGTACGCAGAAAGGCCTTTGAGAAGATCGGTTTGTGGGACGAGGGCTATTTTCTGCACTGCGAGGACCTTGATCTCTGCATGCGGTTTCACCAGGGCGGGTGGAAAATTCTGTTTGTGCCGGAGGTATCGGTGGTGCACGCCAAGGGCAG
>JALVQQ010000012.1:0-470 GCA_027025395.1 Deltaproteobacteria bacterium
GATTCAGAACTCGGGAATCTGCCTTTTGATCTGTTGCAAAGTGGACGAAAGCTCCATTTTAATCTGGGAACAATATTTCCGAATTTCAGTTATCCGGTCATCGAACAACTCGATTATCAGCACCTGGACGACCTGTATGCTGCCCAGGAAAAGTACCACCCCGACCGGATGGGTGACAATGCGACAAAGGATTTCATTCTGCGTCATGTCTTTGGTATTGCCGCCGAACTGATCCAGACCCCTGTTGATCTGTTGCGCTGTCTACTGGGCTGTCATTATGCGAGTCTCATCCTGCCAACGGAGTTATGGGACAGACTTGTATATGTACTGCAGCAAAATCCGGTATTTAGCGGATGGCCGATTCAGGAAATAGTTCCTGATGCGCACGCGTTCTTTTCTTTTTTACAGGAAAGATGGCCCCTTTTTCTGGCCTCACTTGACTCGGCGGATGAGACCAACACTGTCAAGGA
>JALVQQ010000012.1:480-2476 GCA_027025395.1 Deltaproteobacteria bacterium
CATTTGAACTGGAATTTGCAGGTCCTGCAATCCTGCCTTTTGGCCACCATGATATTTTGGTGTATATCGACAACCTTTTTGTTGAAGGGATGCTTTCGCCGATTAAGTGGGCAGGAGAAGCAGATGGTTGGATACGATGTGGCTTGGTAAATGATGAAAAAGCTGATGATATCGCAGGTAGAATAAACGGGTTGATCCATGCTGTTCAGGAAGCTCTTCCATCAGAAGATTGCAGGTATGGTGATTGGCTCACTTTTGCCCGTAAATGGGCTGGCCTGCAGCAACTGGTTGAATCTTTGGGGCCTGACCAGACTTTTGCAGAGATAGACGGGCTGAGTACGGAAATTTCGCTCAGGTTCGACCATTGGCTGCAGCTTCATTATGCAAGTCTGATTAACTTACCGCCGATGTTGCCGGCAATGGTGCATCATGTTCCCAGGCATCTTGCCAGAAATATTGAAGACGACCCTGATGCCCTGGTTGCCTTGGTTATTGTTGATGGTTTGTCCCTCTCTCAATGGTGTTCAGTACGCAGCGTTTTGCAGGAACAGGCAGTTGACAAACACCTTGTGATTCGGGAATCAGCAGTTTTTGCCTGGGTTCCGACCTTAACTTCTGTTTCAAGACAGGCTCTCTTTGCCGGCTCTCCACCTTTTTATTTTCCTTCTTCCATTGGATCTACGGCTAAAGAAAGCAACTTGTGGCGGAAATTCTGGGAGTCAATCGGCTTGTCCCGCCTGGAGGTGGCCTATCAGAAAGGGCTTGGTGATGGAGATGTTGTACAGGTGCTTGACGATATTCTTTCTCCGCGCTCCAGAGTGCTTGGCCTGGTGATAGATAAAGTTGACAAGATCATGCATGGCATGCAGCTTGGGGCGACCGGAATGCATAACCAGGTAAAACAATGGTGTCGGGAGGGATTTTTAAGCTCTCTGCTTGCTCATTTATTGAATAATGGCTATCAGGTCTGGCTGACTTCAGATCATGGGAATCTCGAGTGCGTCGGTGTGGGGAGCCCTCTGGAGGGATCTATCGCGGAAACCAGAGGGGAGCGTGTCCGCATTTATCCTACCAGGGAACTCCGATCATCGATCTCTGAACAGTTTCCTGCCAGTCTGGAATGGGAGCCCGTTGGCCTGCCTCCGAATTATTTTCCATTACTTGCTAAAGATCATTCAGCATTTATTCAGGAACAGAAGAAAATTGTGGGTCATGGCGGGATATCCATCGAAGAGGTCATTGTGCCTTTAATAAAGTTTGAAAGGAGAGGCAAATGACCAACAGGTATGGTGCGTTAGGAGTCAAGCAGGTCATCCGGCTGGAGTGGATGGAGAAGGCTGTAAATCTATCCATGTCCGGTATGGGGCCACAAGAAATCAGGTCAGAGTTGCATGAATACCTTGCAGGGCGTAAAGGCAATGGGGCAATAGGAGAGAGAAGCAAACTGACTCGTTCCCAGGCAGTGGTTGTTCTCATGAATATCTGGGGAAAACCAAGTCCTGATATTGCGGCCTTTATAGAAGATGTTAAATTGCATATTCAAAGCAATGGGGTGAATTCTGCCGAAAGAAAAGCACTATATTGGGCAGCGATAAGTGCTGCATACCCATTTTGGTTCAATGTTGCCAGGCAGGTAGGCAGATTACTCAATCTGCAGGATCAAATTACCAAACAACAGATTGTGAGGCGACTCAAGGAACAATATGGTGACCGCCAGACGGTGAGCCGTATTGCCCGGTACGTTATTCGATCTTTTGTTGCTTGGGATATTCTTAAAGATACTGATAAAAAAGGGTGTTACAAGCGTGGAAATTTACTCAGATTCCATGGCCAACATACAATGAATTTGTTGATCGAAGGCGCTTTACACACTTTACCTGAAGGTAAATCCTCGATTAATGATCTCTATGCGAACCCGGGTTTTTTTATTTTCGATTTCCCTGTCGTTACGGGTGAAATTATTGCTCAGGATAATCAGCGTATTGAGGTTATGAGG
>JALVQQ010000013.1 GCA_027025395.1 Deltaproteobacteria bacterium
GACACTTGAACTTATTGATCAGATCCGTCCAGGAGAGCCGAAAACCTTTACCCATATAGCCCTGCGCGCAAAACGTAGGAACGGCGAAGAAAAATGCGTTTCCGGCACCGAAGCAATAGGCGTTCTTAAGGCAGATGTGGACAACCTGGGAATGCTTATGGGTTGCGGCCTGCCGGAAAAACGATTTACCCTGTCACGCATAGCCACTTTAAGCAGACAACTTGATGCCTTCTTTTCCGTCTACCTGCCCAATCTGCTCGCAGGTCATGAAGAGTTTAAAGATGTCTACACTGTGTTTGCCGGCGGTGACGATCTTTTTCTCATCGGCCCCTGGAATACAATGGCCCCCCTTGCCATGTACCTGAAAAAGCGTTTTTCCGAATATGTCTGTAACAATAGAAAAATTTCCTTTTCTGCCGGTATCACTGTCCACAAGGCCCATGTGCCGGTAGATAAACTTGCGGCCGCCGCGGAAGAGGCTCTGGAGGGAGCCAAGGACATGCCAGGCAAGAATTCGGTAACCATGTTCGGCCAGACCGTAACCTGGGATGCCTTTCAGGTCCTGCTGGATAGCAGAAATATCATGCAGAGCTGGCTGGACCGAAATTATATCAGCAGCGCCATGATGTACCGTTTTAATCATCTCATCACCATGGCTGACCAGGAACAGGCGGCTCTTGCAGGTGGAGACGTGTATCTTGACGATCTGGAAGCCATGAAATGGCGCGCCATGTTCAGTTATTCCATCCAGCGAAATATTCATTCGTCCCTGAAGGGCACGGAGCGGCAGGACGCTGTCGATGACGTCAGCCAAATGGCTGCCTGGATAAACACCTATGGAGCAGCAACCCGTATACCACTGTGGCATCTTTTATATGACAAGCGGTAAGATATCGTTATCATCGAACAAGAATACTGCAACATAAAAAAACGACAACCTTGAACACGAACAGGAGGCAATCATGGCATTGCAGTTATGGAAAGATCGTGAACGAAAAATACTTGACCCGGAAATTTTTTCCACCAAGGCAGAGCAATTTGCGCGGCAAATAAGTGAAGAAGCGACTGGAACCCTGAACAAGGGAACTCAACTTCGGAAATTTTTTGATGAAATACTCCGCCTCAAAACTTTGGCCCAGGTACCTGGTTCAGACTGGAATCTCATTCTACCCCAGGTACATATGGTCATAGCCAAGACAGCCTATGCCAAAGGAAGAAAGCTGGTCTCTCAGAGTTTTGTCAACCATATTCGGGAGGGAATTGAACAAATTGAAACCGAGGAAGATCTCAGAGTCTTCAGCAATCATATGGAAGCCTTTATGGGATTTTACAAAATGTATAATAATAACTGATACCTGTTCATTTCATTAGGAGTAATCATGAAGCTTATCAAACTGACTACGGTTAAAGGCAGAATTATCCTTGAATCCGGCCTGCATATTGGTGCGGGTGATACGGAAATGCATATCGGCGGTACCGACAACCCGGTGGTGACCCACCCCCATACCAGGGAACCCTATATCCCGGGCTCCTCACTCAAGGGCAAGATTCGTTCCCTGCTGGAATTACGTTCCGGCCTGATGAGCCGTACAGGGGGCAAGGTCGTTGACATGAAGGTACTTGCCCAGACCAAGGGGAATGAACGTCAAGAGGCCCTGAAGATCCTCAGGCTCTTTGGAGTCAGTGGTGCTGATAACGAAGATATGCAGGAAATTGGTCCCACCCGGGGTTCCTTTGCCGACTGCCCGTTGAGCAGAGAAAGCGTGGACATGGCCCGGGCCAACAACTGGCCCCTGACCGAGGTCAAATCGGAAAATACCATTGACCGGATAAAGGGTGTCGCCCAGCATCCCCGTTTTATCGAACGGGTCCCGGCCGGACTGAGTTTTGACTTCAATATCAGTATCAAGGAAATGGAAGGCGATGACGACCTGGTAAATTTCCTGCTCCAGGGATTGAAACTGCTTGAACTTGACGCTCTTGGTGGCTCCGGAAGCCGGGGCTATGGCAGGGTGCGTTTTGAGTTCTCCGATCCAGCAGATCTGCAGGAAAAGTTTGCGGCCGTATCTCCACTGGCATAGAGGGGAAATTTATGAAAATATACAGGATAACCATCCAGCCCACATCCGCCTTCGGCACCCCGCTCAAAGGGGACACCATCTTTGGCCGGTTCTGCTGGCAGGTGGCCGAAGACCCGACCCTGCTCACCGGGGGCCTGGACCGACAGCTTGACCGTTATACTAAAGAACCTTTTGCCGTATTTTCTTCGGCCTGGCCTGTCCTGCAGTGGAATGGGCAAACCATGTATGCCTTTGCCCGGCCGACCGGTGTGTCGCCTTTGGCGAATGAACAACTGAATCGACAACAGAAAATAGAACATCATAAAGCGGACAAGAAACGCAAATGGTTACTGGTTGATAAATCCTTGAGGGTAAGGATCGGAGAGGAGACTCTACGGGGCGATGAAGAT
>JALVQQ010000014.1 GCA_027025395.1 Deltaproteobacteria bacterium
CTCCTAAACATAGCCTGTTTTGCCCTTAATTACAAGATTATTTTTCATGATATTGGCACTACCTTTTTCAAGGCCGTTTCTAAATTTTCAAAAAAGTTGCCCAATACCCCCGATAGCCCCACTTTTTTTATGCCAAGAAGCACATTTTATGCCTCGTGATATCACCAACTGTCAAAGATGAGTGATAGATAGATTCTATCAGTGGTTCCGCTACAGAGGACTTTCACCTCATAAGCTCATGCCCATGACGGGCGTACACAAAAGGGTGCACTTGACCGCCATTCCGCTGCGCCCTTGGCCTTGCTCCATGTCGGCAGGTGACCCTGGACGTTACACGCCGCCAGGGAAGATTTACAGGCCGTCAACCATTGAAGCCGGCTCCCTGCTCCTTTCAATGATCTCCTTCCAGCGTCTTATTTTCCTGGCGGTGTCGTCAACTATCTCCTTTACTTCACTGACATTGTCAAACGGTTTCATCAAATAGTCCGATGCCCCGTGTCTAATGCAACTGATAACCTTCTCCACCGTTGAGTAGCCAGTCATCATGATTACCTGCACCAGTCCATCAATTTTTTTTATCTGTTCCAGCAGTTCCACGCCATCAATACCAGGCATCATAATGTCTGAAAGCACTATATGCACAATGCGGTTTCTGACTATCTCACGCGCCACCAGGGGGTCAGTGGCCACACTTACCTCATAATTGCCGTCATACTCGAAAAAAGACTTCAAAAGTTGGCAGATTGCCTCTTCATCATCAACTATCAGCAAATGCAGCTTCATCCAATGTTTCTCCTTGCAGGCAAGGTTGATAGGGCGACAGACCCGCTTGCCGGATCCATTTCCGGCCATGGACGCCCAGACTGAAATTTTCAATCAAAAAAGTCATTATTGATGGATAGTTGTCTCCATGCAAAAATGGAGGCTGGAATCAGGCCCTGGGCACACAGCCCTCATACCGGGGTTCATATAAAGGCAGGCGAAAAAACAAAAGGCAGGGCCCGTGGGAACACTCCTTGAAAAACAATCATTCCCGGGTGGGCGCCGAAGATAAATATATCGGTGCGGAAACCCGTTAACCCGCCCGCTGCACACTCAGGAAGCTGAAACCATATCGCTCTTTACAAGGCGGCTGACATGCAGACAAGGCACAGAAAAACTGCATCTTCCCTGCCGCTCGCTCCCTGACTGCCCCGGAACACAAGAAATGAAAGAGATCAGTCACATAATGAATCAGAATCGTATCATATACGACCTTGCGCCACAAGTTATCTCCAGGACACCCGGACAGCCCTTTTCATCATATCTTGATAGTGAAAGAGGATACACGTTCACGCAGGTGAAAAAACCGTATCTGTTTCCCTTGGGCAAACAGGCCTGGACAGACACCGGAACCTTCACCGCCGTCTTGTTCCGGCCACATTCCGCCGCCTGCGGATAATCTTGCCGGGCCATTTCCGGAATACAGGTCCCGGCAAAGATGAAGCCGGGCGCTTGCGGGAGCCCCCCTTCTCCCCGGGTCACTTTTTTGAATCAGTATTTCAGGCGGAAAAGCGAAGTGACGATTATCCTAATAGCGTGAGGCCATCACAAAAAAACAGTGTCATGGAGAAACACATGAAAATATCAAAAAGACTCCAGGATGTATCCATTGGAATCAAACTCATAGTGGCAGTGCTGTCGGTCGTCGCCATAGGGCTTGCGGCTTCTGCCTGGAACTCAATATCCCTTTTGAAGCAGCAGGAAAATCTGTTTACAGGAAACAACAGGGACCGACAGTTGCTTATCGACAAGGATATAAACCAGATAGCAAGTGAATATCTCAAGCAGGCAATTATACTCTCCAGGCTTGAAGGCGTGCCGCTGGCGCTGAAACTGGGGGACAGGGAGTTTCTGTACAATCTCTACTCTCCGGTCATAAAGGCCATGAACAAGGTCGATCCCGAAAATCCCGTAAAGGTCCATCTCCATGTGCCTCCCGCCATCTCCTTCCTCAGAGTGTGGAAACCCGACAAGCATTCGGACGATCTGTCCTCTTTTCGCAAATCCGTGGTTGAAGTTTTGAAAACCGGAAAGTATGTAAAAGGCCTTGAGGCAGGAAGGGCCGGCATTGCAATCAGGGGAGTCGCACCCGTAAAGGACTCCGGCGGAGAAATTGTGGGAAGTATTGAAGTGATCGCCGGCCTTGGCGCACTGATCAAGAAAACGGCGGCCATGTTTGGCCAGGACGCGGCTCTTTTCAAAATTGAAAAAAGCAATATCGCCTCGCTGGAGCAGGACAGTGAAAGAATAGGTTCGGGCAAATATACGCTTTTCTTTGCCACAAACCGCAGTGCTGTCCATGATTTTCTCTCAGAGGACATTCTCCGGCAGGCCACAGCAGGGCCTGTGGTAAAGAAGGAGGGCAGCACACTTGTCATAGCCACGCCACTAAAGAACTATGACGGAAGCGTTGCCGGAATATATGCCACTTTTACGGATATGACCCATTTCCTGCAGGCACAGCGCAGCACCCTGGCAAAGGCCACGATCACAGGCGCATTATCATTTTTGGCAATAAGCCTGACCATATGGATTCTTTTCAAATCCGTACTTTTAAGGCCGCTCAATGCAAGCCTTACCGCGCTGAAAAATATTTCTGAAGGCGACCTGACAATCAGGCTTCCGGTGAACAGTCATGATGAAATGGGCAGGCTGTCCGAATCCATCAATCAGATGGTCAGCCATCTCAGGGAGCTGATACAGGAGATGGGGAAACAGGCTGGAGAGATGGAAAAAGCACGGACTGCACTCAGGGAAAGTGCCAATCTGTCAAGCTCCAGCGCCGCCAGGGCAAAAGAGCAGGCCACTGAAATTGCGAGTATAAGCGCCGACAACGAAAAAGGCATGACATCCCTTGCCACTGCAAATGAAGAGATTACAGCCACGGTTAAAGAGGTCGCCCAAAGTTCACTTCTGACCGTTGATATGATAACCCAGATCGGGGAGCAGGTCAGTTTGGCTTCCAGCACCATTTTGAAACTTCACAATCACTTCAAGAGCATTGAAGATGTAATGAAATTCATACAGGATATAGCGGCCCAGACAAATCTTCTTGCGCTCAATGCAACCATTGAAGCTGCCAGGGCGGGAGAGGCAGGAAAGGGATTTGCGGTTGTGGCGGGTGAAGTCAAGGGGCTGGCCAAGCAGACAGGCGAGGCGGCAAACCAGATTGTAGCCACCATAGGGGATTTGAGGGCAATGGTTGACGAAACCGTGAAATCCGTCACAAAGGTCAATGAACTTGTAGAGCCTGTCAAGGAGATATCCAGCGACGTATCACAGGCAATGCATCAGAACAGTGAGGCGGCAAATGAAATCAGCCGAACGTCTCAGGAGATAGCAGCCAACACAAGCGATTCGGCACGCCAGACAGAAAAACTCAGCAGCGCCATTGCCGCCGTGGCGGAATCGGCCGCGGCTACCCACGAAACAGCAAAGCAGCTGGCAAGCCTGGCAGACAAGCTGAACAGCACTATTTCAAAATTCAGGCTCAACTAACCGGGAGTGGAAGATGAAGAAAAAGATCATGATACTTGAAGACAGCCTTATTGTATCAAAACTGATGGCCAGCATGCTGGCTTCCCAGGGTTACGAGATATCGGAGTTTGACTCGGTAGGCGATATTATAAACCTGAAAGAGAAAATAGATCTGGCAATACTGGACTACCAGCTGCCGGACGGTAATGGCCTGGAGGCTGCGGAAAATCTCAAAAAAAGGTTCCCGGGGCTGCCAATGATCCTGCTCACCGCAAGGGGGAGCGCTGTATCACAGGCAGACGCAGAGGCAGCCGGCATAAAAACATTTCTTGAAAAGCCAGTTGATTCACAAGACCTTTTAAATACGATAAAATTATTTTTGGATTGAACCTGCCAGGCATACCGGCAGATCAGCTTTGTTACTGCATGGACATGACATGGTTTCAGGGCCTGCAATGTATCATGCGGGAACAGCAGCCATACAATTCAAGCTGCCACCTTCCCCAAAACCGGCACAGATTGCCCAAAAACCGCAATATCAGATAATTATGCCAAACATACCGGCCCCCTTCCATGTGCATCACCAGATCCTGTCCACCTGTTGAATGAACAAGGTTGTGATTGCAGGCGCCGGCCACGCCAGGCAGTTGCAGGACGGGTCGGTCGGGAATTCATAATCAGGATCAACAAGGGATGACGCGGTGTTTGGGTTTGCCCCGGGATATTCCCGAACCGGACTGCGGGAGAAAGAAATATGGAAGATGACATCTGCCGGAGGGCCAGGAAGTGAATGACGCCATAGGCAACCTTGGCCTCGGTCTTGAGAAGGCGATACACGCCCAGTTTGGCGGAAATCCTCTGGTTTACTGGACTGTAATCGCCGCCGTAGTCGTTTTTGTCATGTGGGGCAGCTATGCGGCTACCAGGTATCTTGCCGTAAGGTTCGTACATGCGGCCCTCAGACGAACCAGGAACAAGTGGGATGATATACTTGTAGAAAAAAATGTCTTTGCCCCCTTTGCCCTTCTTGCCCCGGCCATAGTGTTCAATTATGCAGGCAGGCTGATTCCTGGGTTTCCGCCCATCCTCCTGAAGCTCGCCTTTCCCTTCGTCCTGCTTTCAGTGGTCCTGGTCGTGGACCGCCTTCTCTCCGTGGCCATGGAACTTTACAACAGTAAACCCGTGGCAAGGCGCTGGCCAATAAAGGGATACGTGCAGGCTGTAAAACTCCTGCTCTATCTTGCCGCAGGCATCATCGCGGTATGCAGGCTCATGGATGAGTCACCCTGGGGGCTTCTCAGCGGCCTGGGCGCTGTTACCGCACTTGTCATTCTCGTTTTCAAGGATACCATCCTGTCCTTTGTGGCAAGCATACAGCTCCTTTCCAACGACCAGATCCGTGTGGGCGACTGGATACAGATGCCCAGATTCAATGCGGACGGCGATGTAATGGACATAGCCCTGTACTCGGTGAAGGTTCGGAACTGGGACAAGACCATTACCACCATACCCACCAGGAAGTTCATGGAGGAATCCTTCAAAAACTGGCGAGGCATGAAGCAGTCAGGCGGACGCAGGATCAAAAGATCAATATTGATCGACCAGTTCAGCGTCCGCTTCTGTGATGAATCCATGCTGGAAAAATATCGGAAAATTCATCTGCTTAAAGACTACATCAATGCGAAAGAAAAAGAGCTCAGGGAGTACAATGCCGTAAACGACATTGATGACAGCGTTACGGTAAACGGCAGAAGGCTTACCAATCTTGGAACCTTCAGGGCCTATCTGGTTCAATACCTGAGACATAATCCCGACATCAGAAAGGACATGACCCTGATTGTCCGCCAGCTTTCTCCAACTCCCGACGGACTTCCCCTGGAGATATACGTCTTTTCAAGGCATACCGAGTGGGCGGTTTACGAGGCCATACAATCCGATATTTTTGATCATGTGCTGGCATGCGTTCATGAATTTGACCTCAGGGTATGCCAGAGACCGTCTGGTTATGATATAAAAAACCTCGCCTCTTGCAGCAGCCCCTCCCGGTTCATGGCGCAGGGCGGCGCCCCTTCCTGATCCTGCCGGTCAGCCCTCCGAGGCGTCTTCACAGGAAACGCGGCATGGTGCCTTGCGGTTGTAATCCGGAAGAATCTTCAAGGAGGAATCTTTGATATCTACGAGATGGTTCCTGTCGTGATTTTTTCGCACCTTGCCATAGTGGTTAGCCAGCAGGCCTGACACTGACCCGGTCAGAAAGAAAAGAGATCTTTTTCAAAAATCCTCTTCCCGTCTCTGATCAGCCTTCTTAACATCAAATTCTTTTGGCGCTACTAACCAAAAAAGAACATTTGCGGCAAGCGTGCTGACTTCAGCATGTCAGGGTTGGATTCGTCTCTTTTATCGGCAGGAGGAAATCATGAAAAGATACCATTTACCATTGACCATTTGCCTTGGGCTTGCAGTGTTTTTCATGAGCATTGTGGCAGGAGGCGTGCACGACAGATGCCTTGCCGCTCAAACTGCAGGCGGGCAAAACTATTTCGAAATCTGGTACTACGGCGTTACCGAGAACTCGCCTGATGTGCAAATGCTTGAAAACGCTTTATACGCTGAGGCTGATTTTCTGGGTTTGTCTATCGACCACTTATCCCTTGTCAACAAAGGTACATCCATAATCAACGACCTCAACAATGGTACAAACACCTACGGTTTTGACGTAACCGGCCCAGCCGCTGCCGGTAACGGCATGTACGGGTACTTTTCCGACCCTACCAAAGCCTACATCCTCGGCCAGGATACCGGCACCGGAATAACAACCTACCTTTTCGGCCTGGTATGGGTAGAGGACGGAGACGGGGTGCCTGCAAGCACAGAAGACCTGGTCACCGATCCAACGGGCGCGGGCACAGGGGACGGAAACGGTGACGGTGTGCCGGACAGGTATGAATCAAATGCCACATCCCTCCAGGGTGCCGGAGGTGCCTACGTTACCATTGCCAACACTGACAACTTAACACAGACCAATGTGCATGCAGTAAATCCACCGGGGGACGCACCTTCAAACGTCACGTTCCCATACGGCATGTTCAGTTTTGACATAAATGGCCTTCAAAACGGCGGCACTGCACACATGAGGATATATGTCCCTGGCAACAGCGCCATTAACGGCTACTGGAAGAAAAACAGGCTTACCGGCCAGTGGGAAAACATTGCCACTTCCATTACAACCACGGGCAACAAGACGGTCATCAGCTTCAACCTTACTGATGGCGGGCCTTATGACGAGGATGGCAGCGTAAACGGCGCCATAAACGACCAGGGAGGCCCTGGAATCACAGGCGGGACCACTGCAACCGCTACCACCGCCGTACCCGCAATGAACCAGTGGGGAGCCGCAATGCTTGCATGCCTCATGGGAATTGGTGCGATACTGGCATTCAGAAGAAAAACTTTTGATATCTAAAGGCACAATTCTCCCAGTGCCCCCATTTTATTTAAAAAGGGACATGGCGGGAACAGGGTGATGTTCTATAAAAATCCGGCTCCCGCCATGCCTGTAACTATTTTTCAACGCTACAGATAGAGCACTACAGCACAAAAAGCATGGCCTTTATTTATATGCCTGGATCAAAAAATCTTGCTGAAATCACTATTGAACTTGATAAACAAGTCCAGTGCACGGGGAGTGGAGCAATCATTTTCAGGGGGAATATTTCAAGCCAATAGTGAACATTGGTTGCCTGAATTGGAAGAACCTGCATACGAAAAGGGGTATTAAAAATTGCAGCAGGCCTTGAAAATTCGCTCAGGGACAAGGCGGATTATACCCATAATTAGTCTCCACCGGCCCTTTACATAGATGATGTCCTGACCTTTCCGTTGAGCCGTATATATTTGCCTTGCCGCATCTTCCGGAGTTGCAGTCAAGACAGGTGGAAGCTTCATGGCCATTGTCATGCGCGTCCTGACAAATCCTGGTTTCACCGTCATCACATGCACACCATAGGGATATAGC
>JALVQQ010000015.1 GCA_027025395.1 Deltaproteobacteria bacterium
GCCAAATACCGCGTAACCGTAACCCCTGGGGCTGTTGTCACGGTGATTGAGAAAGTCATTGTCCACAAGGTTGATAAAAAACTGGGAAGTAGCGCTGTCAACCACCTGGGTGCGGGCCATGGCAATGGTTCCCTTCTCGTTTTTCAGTCCGTTGCCAGCTTCATTTTTTATAGGGGCATAGGTGGGGTTCTCTTTCATGTCCGGAGACATGCCGCCGCCCTGAATCATGAAGCCCTCGATTACACGGTGAAAGATGGTTCCGTCGTATTTGCCGTCATTCACATAGCGGAGAAAATTTTTTACAGTCACCGGCGCCTTGTCCGGATAGAGTTCTATAACGATGTCTCCCTTGCTGGTCTTCAGCAGAACCCGGGGATTTTGATTTTCCGACATTGCCGTTCCTTTCCATAAAGTTGCAAGGCAGACAAGCGCCAGCAGGATTATCGTGCCTTTTACGGTTATATTCATGTTTTCAGACCCTCTTTCTTAAGACAGACGGCGTGCAGACTGCCTGTTCCAGCCCTGCAACCGCCTGAAAGCACTGCATTTGCCGCTCCGGACAATGGAAACAGGCCGATTTCGGCAACCCGGCCACATGGGCCAGCCCCCCGGCCGGTGTATGCGGAAGAAATGGCAGACCCGGATCAATTGAAAATACTTTCACAAAATACACCGTGCCTTGCCGTCCGTTCCAGACCATGCCGGTTCAGCCGTGTTTCTTTTGCTGCTCCGAAGACAGAACGTAGTGGCCGCCTTCTATCTTGAGCCCAAGGCCCTCGACAATGGACCGGGCCACGGTGTTTCGCGCCTGGGCAAGTATCCGGCCAAAGGTCTGGCGGGATATGCCCATCCTCTTTGCGGCGGCATCCTGGTCAAGCCCGTCCACATCGGAAAGCCTTATAGCCTCCAGGCCTTCAACCGTGAGCGTGACCTCATCAAGCTTTCTGAGGGGAATGCCCCTTGGCTTAAAGTATGTCACAGCGGGTTCCTGGTCAACTATACGACATTTGGGTGGTCTTGCCATGATAAAGTTTACCTCCGTGGAAATTTTCAGAAACCGTATTTGCAAGGCGCATGGCCGATGTTTGAGCAGTGCTGCCGGACCGTAACGCCGGATTCCGCCAACTGACAAGTTGAGAAAATGGCATGGCTGGTATCAGGCGGGCGGCAAATCCCGCATTGCTTCCCTGAAAGCCTGGAGAAACATCCTGTTTTCCTCTGGAAGGCCCACGGTGATCCTTATGTGCCGGGGAAAGCCGTATGAACCCATGGCGCGCACTATAACGCCCTTTCTCAGCATGGCTTCATATACGGCCCGGGCGTCGCGCCCTGTGTCCACAAGCATGAAATTGGTATGGCCCGGCATGGTGGCGAATCCGGCCTTCTCAAGTTCGCCCGAGAGCATGTCCAGCCCATCCCATGTGAGCCTGAGCGTCTCTTCAAGGTGCTTGGTGTCATCAAGCGCTGCCTCTGCCGCGGCAAGCGCAACGCTGTTGACATTGAAGGGCTGGCGCACCCTGTCAAGCATGGACGCTATTTCAGGGGCCATTATGCCATATCCGACCCTCAGGCCCGCGAGACCGTATGATTTGGAAAATGTCCTTAGGGCCACAACACCTGGATGCCTGCCAGCGTATTCAAACCCGAGTGGACAGTCGGGGTCCCTTACAAACTCTTCATACGCGCCATCAAGAACAACCATGACGTGCCGGGGCAGCCTCTGGAGCATTTCGTCAAGGTTTTTCCTGCTGATAACGGTGGCGGCAGGGTTGTTGGGATTGTCAAGGAAGATCAAGCGCGTCCTGTCAGTTACCGCCTCTGCCATGGCCTCCAGGTCATGCCTGTAATCCTTTAAAGGTATGACGACATTTGCTCCTCCGGCAATCTGGACCATCTTCCGGTAAACCAGAAAGCTGGGGTCGCTGCTGATTACCTCATGTCCAGGCCTGACATATACCCTGATCAGAAAATCAATAAGCTCATTGGAGCCGTTGCCCAGAACCAGCTGTTCAGGCCTTACGCCGAGTTTTTCGGATATTTTCTGCTTTAGGTAGTATCCGCTTCCGTCCGGATAACGGTGCAGTTTTGAAAGAACCCTGGCCGCGGCCTCAACGGCCTTGGGAGACGGCCCGAGCGGATTTTCGTTGGACGCCAGCTTGATGGGGTTTTTGATCCCGTACTCCCTTTCGAGTTCTTCTATGGGCTTGCCAGGGGGATATGGTACAAGGTCGGCTATGTATGGGGGAACGTCAAACATTTTATGATGTCTTCAGCCTGCTTCTCTTCAGGGTTTTGCAGTGGCGGCCGGATAACGGCCAACAGGTTTCAATCATGTGTCAATTACTGGTGACGAGTCTAACAGCGACGGTCTGTCTGTGTCAAATCAATACGCGCCTAATATTTCCTGCCTGGAACGGTTGCCCGGCCGCCACATCCAGGCAGTGGCGATTCAGCCCTGTGCCAGGGCAAAAACCAGGGGATCCATCTCCGGGAATATGGGGTTTTCCATCTCCATGCGTTCAAGCCTGCACCGGGTCCTTTCGTTGTCTCCTCCATGCCAGTACAGACCGGCAAGTATCCAGAAATTGTTCAGGTCCTGAAGAAAGAGTTCCTTCATCCTGTCAACAAAGTGGCCATTGGAAATAACAAAAGGGATATCGCTGTTCATGGACTGAAGCACTTCCCGCGCGGCCTGGGCGGCTATGCGGGCACGCAGGTCACCCGAAGGCCTTCTGTCCCGCAGGTGGGTGGCCATTGCCACCAGCTCCCGGATTGCCTCATGGGAGTGACGGTACATCCATGAAACAGAACCGTACATCCACTTGTCAAATGAGCCCTTGTCGCCCCATGAGGATGGAGTAACAAACACTTCCTGGTTACGCGGGTAGCGCGCAAGATAAGCGCTCGGGGTGATGAGTTCGGTTTCGTTCTGGTTATAGTAGAGCTTTTTGAGCAGAAAGTATATGAAATCCACGCCTTCATACCAGTGGTGGCCGAACAGCTCCGCGTCATACATGGCAACGGCAAGAGGCTTTTTCCAGTACCAGTTCTGTATGTGATTGAACCTGAAGTTCCTTGCCTCCATGAAATGCTGGGCGTGGGCCGCCACCTTTTCCAGTGCCCATGCCCGGTTATACGGGGCCTTTTCCCAGCCCTCCTGCCTGCTGGTGATGCGGTTGTAGCGCAGCGGCCCACCCTTTATGTGAAAGTCAAGGTAGTCGGGGTCGCCGGGGTATCCCTCTTCTCCGCTCCATACCTGCTTGCCGGTTTCGCTGTCCCTGGCAAAGACGGCAACGTCGCTTCCCCTCAGATAAACAGGGGCGTTGGTGCCAAAGGCAGGGGGGGAATCGGCATTGAGCACGGCATGGGTTTCCGCAAAGAAGTATCTTAGCCCGGCGTCCTGAACGTATTTTTCAATGCCGGGCACATAGGCGCACTCGGGCAGCCATATTCCAACAGGATCCCTGCCGAAAACAGTCCGGTAATCCGTCACCGCGGTCTCTATCTGCGCCCGGACCGATTCGGGACAGGCGGTGAAAAGCGGGAGGAAGCCGTGGGTAGCGCCGCAAGTGGAAATTTCGATGTATCCCTGATCCTGGAGCTCCTTGAATGCCCTGTTGAGGTCACAATGGTAACGGAGAAAACAGTCACGGATATCCCTGAAGCGGTCAAGGTGCATGCACGCGGTATCGTGAAAATGTGGTGCCTCGCGGCGTGTGCGGTCAACCTCGGCCCTGGCGAGGCTTATATGTGCCTGAATATAATTAAGAAACTCCTCCTGGAGCATGGGGCAGCGCATCATGTTTGAAAGTGTTGGAGAGATATCCATGGAGAGCCTGAAATCAACTCCCTCCGCCCGGAGTTTTTCAAATGTGAGCACAAGCGGGGCATAGGTGTCTATAACCGCTTCGTGAAACCACTCCTGCGGGTAGCCTCGCGGCTCCCATACCCCGGACGAGCCGTAATCGACACGCTGCCTTATGTATGGAAGGTGTGCATGCAGATGGATGGCGAGCAGGCCCTTTGAATTGTCCGGGGTGTTCATTACAGATTCAAGCCTGCGGTGCGTGGGATGGCCGGTGACCGGCTTTACCTCCCTGTAATCAACGGGATTGTCGCCATGACGGAGGCGCGCGGTCTGTACGGGGTTTGAAAAACCGGTAAGCTCTTCAAGAACGCCCTGGTCATTTACTGCGGCCAGTTGCACCTGATAGACCCTGTCCGGCTCCAGCCTAAGGTAGTAGTTGTCCGTAACGCCGGGGTGTACCTCTGCGTCCTTGTCGGGATGGTGGTGAAGCTGCCCGGCCCACTGGTGAAAGACCCGGATTATTGTCCTGACGCCCACGGTTCCATTATGGGAAAGGCGGTTCATGCGCCTGGAGAGCCTTTTGGCATCAAGATGCCAGTATGCGAATGCCCTTTCATGGTCTATGGGAAGCAGCACTATCCTGTCTTCCCGGAGGGGAACCGGAGATATGTTTGAAACCATGGCGGCTCCCAGCACGGCGTCCCTGTCCAGGGAGCTTCGCACCTGGAGCACCGCCTGATACGCGCCATTGTCCTCCAGGCCTGTGAAAAGCCAGTCAGATGCCATGCCCACGGGAAAAGGGCCTTGAACCGGCTGTTCCGAAAGGCCGCCTTTCCCAAGGCGGTGGAGGGAGATGAACAGCTCCAGTTTTTCGCAGGGAATGCCTGTCGGCGCCAGGAGAGCGGCGCACAAGGTGTCCACCGCTGAGGGGGGCAGGTGCCACCATGCCCTGAGCTGAACGGAATCCTCTTCCCACACCTCGCGCTTGAGTTCCATGAAGGGCTGGTCCGGAGGCAGCTCTATCTCAGCGGAACTGAGCACCCCAAGTATTTCAGGTACACGGAAATCCAGAGAAAAGAGGGTGGCAAGCCGGTTCGCCGCCGCATTGCCGCTGCGCCGGCCCAGGTCCGGCTCGTCCTGCCAGGGCCCCTTGAGCACAACGTCCAGCGAGAGTGACTTCAGGGCGCCAAGCACAGGGATGTTGTCCGACAATCCCGTGGCTATCCACTCCTCTTCAGGCAGGTCCTGGCCGGATGGCCACCTTTGAACATGGAGACAGATCTCTATGTCGCGATCCCAGCTGATGCCCCGGGCGGTTTCAATCTGCCGCCTTGTGTCATTCCAGTCAATGTCACTCCAGGAAAGGTGATGACGCCCTTCGTTTTCGGATACAAGCGATACCCTGGGTGTGCTGGAGAAGCGGGTGGTGAGGTGAAGCTGAAATTTTTTCTTGCGCACCAGCCTGACCACGGCGTGGCCGCTGTGGTTGATGTAAAATTCCGTGGAGTCAAGCCATGTCACCTGTTTTTCCACCAGCGGTGGCCGGTCCTGATGTTCGAGCACCTGCAGAAACAGGTTTTCGTCCGCCCTGTTTACCGCATCGGTTATCTCCTTTCCCCACAGGACCCGCACCATGTTGCCTGATGTTTGAATGGTGACACCCTTGGGGCCAGAGTATTTTTTGCAGATAATCCGTGATTGAAGAGCGGGTTTTGTTGTCATTTCAAAAGATACCCTGTTTATGATGTTTGGGAAGCTGCTGGAAGGAGCCGGTATGGTTAAACGGGATGCTGGCAGCCGGCTGCATGCCGGTATGGCGTATCCCGCCTGAAGCACTGATGGAATAGTAATGCGCCGCATGGGCAAAGGTCAAGTTGCAAAGGGTCATTTCAGGCTTTCTCCCGGAAGGGATTGCGTGATGGTTTCACCTGTATTGAGTTTCATTGAAGAGGCTCCAGGGAACAATATCCGGAGGTGGGGCCAGGAATATCATCTTTTCACGCCTTACAGGGTGAATTATCCGCAGTTTCAGGGCGTGAAGCGCAATGGAGGCATTGTCAAGCGGTGTGGTATCGCCGTATTTGAGGTCTCCGGCTATCACGCATCCCAGGCATGCGCAATGCACCCTGAGCTGGTGAGGCCTTCCTGTCTCCGGGAGGAGTTTCAGCAGGTGAAATCCCCCTGCTTCAGCAACATGGCTCCACAGGGTTACTGCCCTGCGGGCCCCGGCTGCCTGTTCTGAAGCCACCCTGCTTCTGTTGTTTCGGCGGTTTTTAACCAGGAAGTTTTCAATTTTTCCTGTTTTGCGCCGCGGCTTGCAGCGGGATACAGCCAGGTACTCCTTTTTTATCTCCTTTCTTCTCATCTGGTCAGACAGCCTTGACGCCGCCTTTGAAGTAATGGCAAAACAGACTACACCTGAAACAGGACGGTCCAGCCTGTGCACAACGCCAAGGAATACATTGCCTGGCTTGCCGCGGGTGCGTTTGAGGTAGGCCCTGCCCCAGTCCAGGAGGCTCGGGTCTCCGGTTGAGTCAGGCACGCACGGCATGCAAGCCGGTTTTGAAAGTACAAGCAGGTGATTGTCCTGGTAAAGGATTGCCGGGGCACGGGAATCAGAATTCATGGTTTTCCAGTCAGGCACCTGAACCGTGTTCGGGTTGCGGTGACCTGTTTTCAGAGAAGCTGCCGGCGCAGTGGAACACGCCAAATTTTTTATGCTTTTTAACAGGTGAAAAAAAAATCCGATACTACTAATGTACAGGCAGTGTACAGGGAGCGCGGTCTCAGGGCAATTTGCCGCAGCTTGCGGATGAGACCGGAAGCCGCCCTGGAATGAACAGGTTGTTTTGCCTCATGCAAAATATTGTAACACCCGGTTCGGGAAAAAGGTATCAGGGAATATATGCAGTCATCACGTCCCCCGCTTGGGAAACTGTTAAAAGACTTTAATGTAGTAACGGAAGAACAGATCCAGTTTGCCCTTATGGAGCAGAAGGCCACGGGTGAACTCATGGGAGAGTGCCTCATGCGGCTTGGCCTGGTGACGGATACCCAGCTCGCCAGGGTGCTGGCCGACCAGGCCGGGGTGCCCTTTGTGGACCTTTCCACGTTCATGCCCGACCGGGAAGTCCTGGCAATGATACCGGCAAACATGGCCCGGCAGAAACAGGTGCTCCCGCTCTGGAACCGGGATGGAGTGCTTCACATAGCCGTTTCGGACCCATACGACCAGTCTGTTGGCGACGCCGTGTTCAGGTACACGGGCATGGCACCCTCAATACATGTTGCCGCATTGCACCTGCTGAAGAAGGTGATAGAACGCTTCTACTACCTTCTTGAAAATCCCATCGAGGAGCGGATTAACGAGGTTACCGCAACACTGAAAAACAACCCCTTGGCTGAGATAGACGTGGACACCCTGACAACTCATCTCCTGGCCGAGGCAATCAGCATGCGCGCCACCGACATTCACATCTCCCCTACCATGGTGTCAACCAGGGTCAATTTCAGGGTGGACGGCGTGATGCGGCTTGTTCACGTATTGTCCGCGAACATACATCCCAGGCTTGTCACCAACATCAAGGTCCGGGCTGGCATGGATATATCCGAACAGCGGAAGCCCCAGGACGGAAGGATGCGTTTTGAATTTCTCGGCGACGAGCTGGATATCAGGGTTTCCACCGTGAGGAGCAGCAACGGGGAAAACGTCGTGATGAGGCTGCTGGGCGCCGGGGCCGCCTCCATCACACTTGAAGACATTGGCCTTGAGGAGGATCAGTACGGCTCAATCAGTAATCTCCTGGCCAAGCCGCACGGCATCTTTCTTGTGAGCGGGCCCACGGGAAGCGGAAAGACCACCACGTTGTACGCGGCGTTGAGGGCCCAGGATGTCATACACAAGAATATTGTCACGGTCGAGGACCCCGTGGAGATAGAATTCAACATGATCAGGCAGACACAGGTAAACGTGCAGGCCGGTTACACGTTTGCCTCTGCAATCCGCACGTTTCTCCGCCAGGACCCGGACGTGATACTGGTTGGAGAGATAAGGGACGAGGAGACCGCCTCGCTGGCGACCCGCGCGGCGCTAACCGGCCACCTGGTGCTCTCCACGATCCATGCGAACTCCGCCGCCGCTGCCCTGGCAAGGCTCAGGGATCTTGGCGTTTCCAGCTACCTTGTTTCAACATCGGTAATTGGCATAATGGCCCAGAGGCTGTTGCGCAAGCTCTGCACAAATTGCCGTGAGCGGTTTCAGCCCGCTGACCAGGAAATGGAGGCCCTGGGACTGCCTGCCGGCGGGACGTATTACAGGGCCGTGGGCTGCAAGGAGTGTGGCAATACCGGTTATCTTGGCAGGGTGGCGGTGGCCGAGGTGCTGGCGGTGAGCGGACGCATAGCGCTGCTTATGGCCGAGGGCGCTTCGGTACTGGATATAGAAGACGCGGCCAGAAAGGAAGGGTTTTACGATATGCGGGAAGCCGGCCGCCGCAAGATCGTGGCCGGGATAACCACCATTGACGAGTTCCGGAGGGTGCTTGGCTGATGGCGAGCTTTGTTTACGAGGCGCTTACCCAGGAGGGCGACGTTGTTCGGGGTACGGGAGACTTTGATTCATCCCGCGATCTCTACGGCTATCTTCGCTCCAGGGGCCTGACCCTCCTGAACTACCGGCGCCGGTGGCTCTCCCTGGCGGCCAGGCGGACAGGCAGGATGAAAAGGCTGGTGGTGGCTGAATTCCTGCGCAATCTGGGAATGATGATCGGCGGAGGCGTCCAGTTGCTGACCGCGCTTGAGGATTTTGCGGCAAATCCCATGGACCCGGCGCTGAAGGCCAGGCTCCAGGTGATATGCCGGCGTATTTCCGAGGGCTTTCTCCTGTCGGACGCCATGAAGGAGGCTGGAGGTTTTTCCCCGGTTGTGATAGTGCTGGCAAGGATAGGAGAGGAGAGCGGCAACCTGGACAGGACCTTGCGTGATGCCGCGGCGCACCTTGAAAACGTGCAGGACATAATTGACAGGACCCGCAGGGCGCTGACCTATCCGGCATTTGTTCTCACTGCCATGACCGGAGCCCTGGCATTCTGGCTCCTTTATGTTTTCCCCCAGATCCTCAGGCTGTTCAAGGAGATGGGAGTTGCCGAACTGCCGCTGACCACGCGGATACTCATGGAGGCGGTAAACATGGCCCAGGTATGGTGGCCGGTGGTTCCCGTGGGCATGGCGGCCCTTTTCCTGCTGTGGATTATGGCCAGGCGCAACAGCCGTGTAAAGTATATGTGGGATATGGTCTGGATGCGTCTTCCTCTTGCCGGTTCAATCATAAAGGCTTCCCAGTATGCCTTTTTTTTCGAGTACCTGGCTCTCCTTACCCGTTCGGGTGTCAATATAGTAAAAAGCATGGAAATCATGACGGAATCCGTCACCAACCAGGTTCTGAAAAGAGGGCTTGAAAAAATCAAGGCCGATGTAATGGGTGGAAGTGGCCTTACCGAGGCGTTCAGGGAAACTGGTTTTTTTGAACATTTTATCATACGCCTTGTGAGCGTTGGAGAGCAGACAGGAAACATGCCGGAGCAGCTCCAGCTGCTGGCCGGGTTTTACATTAAAAAGGTTCAGGCCCTTACCGAGGCCATAGCCAAGACCATTGAGCCTGCACTGATTGTCCTGGCCGGTGGAATGTTTGCGCTTATTATTGTCGGACTGCTGGGGCCCATATACGATCTCATGACGAGGATTCAATAAGATGGCACTTCCAGGAGATTACATCCCTTTCTTTAACCTGAAGAGCCAGCCCTTCCGGCTTTCGCCTGACCCTGACTTTTTCTTCCCGGCAAGGCCCCACGTGGCTGTCCTGCAGGTTTTGAAATTTGCAATAGAGCGGGGAGAGGGTTTCATGGTGTTGACCGGGCATGCCGGCACGGGAAAGACCCTGCTGCTCAGGCTGCTGCTCCAGGAGTTGCCCGGGGAGAAGCTGCCTGCCGTGGTGGTAACCCCCGCCGTGACCCCTGAGGGGCTGGTGGCGCTGCTTCTGGAAGACCTGGGGAAAGGCGTGGAGCATACCGGCCTTGACATGGCAATCCTGCTTAAGAGGTTCCAGGATGCGCTGCTGGAGCTGGCGGCCACGGGCCGGGAACTGCTGGTGGTTGTGGATGAGGCCCAGGACCTGCCAAGGGACACCCTGGAGCAGTTGCGGTTGCTCTCGAACATTGAACTAGATAACAGGAAAATCATTCAGATATTGCTGCTTGGACAGACCGAACTTAATGATGTCTTGTCTGATCCTTCCCTTGGCCAGCTTAACCAGCGTATTGTTATTAATGAGACATTGCTGCCTCTTTCACCGGAGGAAACCCGTGAGTACATAAATTTCCGTCTTGCGCGGGCAGGGCGAGCAGACCTTGAAATAAGCCCTGGAGTTGTCTCTTTGATACACGGTGCGACAGGGGGAGTGCCGAGGATGATCAACCGTCTGATGGACAGGGCGCTGCTCATGGCCGCAGCCCGTGGAAGACAGTCTGTCCGCAAGGAGGATGTCTCCGAGGCCGAAAAGACCCTTCCCGCGCCAACGCCTGCCCCCTGGCATGGAGCGGGGGGTGATAAGGCGCGTCCTGCTTGGAGATCGCCCCGGGTGATAGCCGCCCTGGCCATTGCGGCCCTGGGCATGGTTTCGGCAGCGGCTTTTTGGCATGTGACTCCGGGCAGGGAGTGGGTTTCCAGGGTCGTATCCGTTTTTTACCAGCCGGAGGGTAATAGGCAGGGGCAGGAAAACACAGTCCAGGGGGAAGGCGTTGCCGCAGAGCCGGAGGCTGCCGGCGTCATTGCGGCCGGCCCCTTGCCTGCCGGGACGGCCGGGGAAGGGGAAGCCGCATCCCCGGAGCCTGCGGCAGATACGGCACCTGCCAGCCCCGCGGCTGATGCGGCGCGGCAGGTGATGGTGGTTGTAAACAGGGCCCTGGTGAGAAGTGGGCCGGGCGGCAGGTTCGAGTTTATCACAACGGCTTCATACGGCGATATTCTGCCCATGAAAGGGCGGGATGGCCAGTGGATAATGGTGGAAATCTGGAATGCGTCAGGCAGGCGTGCCAACGGCTGGATATACGGCAAGCTTGTAAGGGAGATTCCTTCGGACAGGAGAGGGCGATGATGTTTGGCGGGCGGGCCATGAAGGACTGGATAGTGCTCCTTTCATCCCAGACGGAAGCGGTGTTTGCGGCTCCGTGCCGGAAGCACAGGGGCAGGATGCAAATAGGGGAGTTGAGACAGATTGAGGATGCGGGGAAAATCCGGTGCAATTCATGCTATATCCTGCTCAACTCGCCCCAGACCTTCATGCTCAGGGATTACTTCCCGGTTGCAAAGCCTGATGTCCTTGAAATGATGCTGGATGAACGCATCAGGGAAGAGGGATTCCTGGGTGCTGACGTGGCGTTTGTCCACAAATTCAAAAAACTTTCTGTCTCAGGCAAGAAGCAGCTGCTGCATGTTATATCACTGCCGGCTCTCCTGCTGACAAGGGCAATGAATATACTGGACGCCATGCGCGTCAGGAGGGTAGAGTGTATTGCCGCAGTACCCGTAGCAGTGGCCGCCCTTATGAAAGCCATTCTGGATGAGCCGGTTATCGTGGTGCTTGTCCGGCGCAATTCATGTGAATACCTGGTGTGCCGGGACGGAATGCCGGAAATGATGCAGGTGTCTCCTCTGGACACCTCGTCATCCCGGGTGTCCGGCCTGCTTCTGCAGGGCCTTCAGGCCGTGGCGCACAGGGCGGGCGGCGCCCTTGGTCTCAAGGTTCGAAATGTGGTTTTCATGGGGAGCAGCGTGGATTATTCCACGGTTGCGAGCCAGGGGTTTCATGTGATCAGGCCCGATTTTTCAAGATTTTTCCAGGCGGAACAGACCGGGGACCTGCTGAACTATCCCGAACTTGGAGGCGTGTTTTACGCCGGATCGGAATTCGATTTCATGCCCCGCTCATGGCGCGCATGCTACTCCTTTGAAAGAGTCGCCGATATCGGCATGATGGCCGCAGGCCTTGCCGCGGCCCTGCTGATATATGGCGGATACAGGGCGGATAGCGAACTCAGGGCGCTGAAGGCCCGTTACACCTCGCAGTACCAAAAGGTTGCGGCCATTGCAGAGCATATCCAGGTCATGCTGCCCGACCCAAGGGAAACATCCCTGATGGAAACCCTTGCCGCGCTCAGGAAGCAGAATCTGGAAGAGCCGCGAATTGATGACGTATTGCTGTCTCTTGCCGGATGTCTTCCTGAAACGGTTAATATTGAATCCTTCAGGGCCAGGAGGCAGGTATCCGCCCAGGGGCACGCGGCCGGACAGGGCAATGCCGGTACGGCGCGCCGCAATCCCGCGTCCATGCCGGGCCAGGCCGCCCCGGCGCTTTCCGCAGGGCCTGTTTCCGGAGAGCTGGTTTTTCATGTGAGCCTGGCCTCCCAGGGGGAATTTTACAGGATAAAGAGCCGTTTTGAACAAGTGCTGGAGAAGATGGTTGGCGTATTCCAGGTAAGCGCCATGAGATGGTGGTATGATGAAGACGGCGCAACCGGCAGGATGCAGCTTGACCTGAAGCCGCGCACCACAGAGGAGGAAGTATGAATCCTTTTCCCCCTGTAAACTGGCCCAGGTTCACGCTGCAGGTAGTGATGTTCGCGCTCTGCCTGGGCAGTGTCTGGTTTTTTATGCATGTAAAAGCCGAAAAGGAGGCATATCAGACGGCCTGTGCAAGGCTTGCGCGTCAGGAGGCGCAGGTGATGAATGCGCGCAAGATGCTGCAGGATTATATGGAGTTCAAAAGCCGTTACATGCCTTGTGGAGAGTCGAATAACAGTATGATCTGGCAGGATGCGGATATCGTCTTCCGCGATGTTGATTTTGATACCCTGATCCGGCGCATAGGGATAATGTACTCTGACTTGGATGCCATTTACGGTGTTTACAGCCTCTTTTTCGTAACCGAGTTCGATTACGGTCAAGGGAGTGACGGCCGTGAGGAAGGTGCAGGGCGGGCCGGGGCGCCTCCTGGCGACTCAGGCAAATCTCCCCGGAAATTTGTATTGAAAGGACGCTTGCTCACACCATGTATGCAAAGATAGCGAGAGGCGCGGCATGGTACGGGCCCCTGGCCCTGTTCGCCGGGCTCCTGGCCTGCATCCTGTACGCTGCCCCCCGGGTTCCGGTTCCACCAGGCCCGGCCATTCCTGCATGGAGCTTCAGGCCTGGAATCGTGCAGACCGCTGCGGGGCATGTCAGGCCCGGGACAATGCATATCCGCCATGATCCCTTCAAGGCGCGGCCGGTCAGCCACAAGGTGGCTGAAAAACTCCCTGTCCTTGAACTTGGCATGATAGTAACGGTGGGGCAGCAGTCATTTTGCCGTATTAACGGGGTCCTGTACTCGCAGGATGATCATGGACCGGGATTCAAGGTGCGTACAATTGCAAGGTCATGGGTTGATGTAAGGCTTGATGACGGCAGGCCATACCGCATTTATCTCGGAGACAGGCCGGGACGGCAGGGAGAGGGAAGTGATGCATCTTGAAATTGCCGGGGATGGCCCTGAATAGTGGAAATGCCTGGAGGACAGGTGGAGTTATGACTGGAATCATTATGAAATCATTTATGATTTTACCACGGGGCACATGCACGGCATTCATTGCCGGAGCGTGCCTGCTCCTGATGTCATGTGCTCAACATGAGGTGGTGGATGTCAGGCCTTCGCCAGCCGCGCAGGCCGTGAGGAGTTTTTCTCCGCCCGTCAGGGCCGCGCAGAAAGCAGCGGCGGAGGAAAATGCCGCCAGTATGTCGCATGCGGATATTGAGCCCCGTTTCAAGCGCCTGTCCCCCCTGGACCTTCAGAAGGTGAGTATTTCATTTGTTGACCAGGATGCGCCTTCAGTGCTCCAGGCCCTGGCTCATGCCGCCTCGCTGAATCTGCTGATTGACAGGGCCGCCCGTGAGAGGCTTGCGGCAGGCGGCGGATTTACCGCCGAGTTTGCGGAGCGCTCGGTCAGGGACGTGCTTGACGCGGTGTGCGGCGCCTTCAACGTGGCATGGTTTGAAAAAAAGGGAACGATAGTGGTAAAGGGTAATGTCCGGAAGATATTTTCCCTTGATTTCCTTGCCCAGAAAAAGAATGCCGAGCTTGATGTGGGCGGTGATGTGCTTGCCGGGCAGAACGGGCAAAGCGGTGATTCAGGCGGCTCAGGTGGCGCTGGCGGTTCAGGCGGCGGTTTCATGCAGAATCCCCTGAGCGGCAGTTTTTCAATAAAGGGCAACACATCCGTCGGCGCCCAGGATATATACGAAGAGCTTGAGAGGTATCTGACCGACCGGCTGCAGAAAAACGCGACTTTCATGTTGAGCAGGACTACCGGTACGCTGATGGTTAATGGTGATCCCGCCAGCATTGCGCTGGTGGAGGAGTATGTTTCGGCCCTCAGGAAGAAATACCGGCGCCAGGTGCTCATTGAGATGAAAATCCTGGAGGTGGTCCTGGACGATCACCATGAGTTCGGAATAGACTGGGATCACGTCAGGGCAACCATAAGTGACAACCCTGTGGGGGAGGGCACTACCGCCACGGTGATAAGCGATGTTGCAGGCGACAGCGTGCTCTACGGATTCAGGATAGTGGGAGGATACTATTCATTTGCCGCGGCCCTCAGGGCACTGAAGGATTACGGGTCTATCACGGCTCTGTCCAACCCGAGGATAAAGGTCATGAACGGCCAGCCCGCGTTGTTGAGTGTGGGAAAGTCAATGTCCTATATCCGGTCCGTGGAGTATGAAAATACCGTGGGTAACGGCATACAGACCACTACTCCCAGTGTGGAGATAGGAACCCTGTTCAACGGACTGCTCCTCGGGGTCACTCCGGTGGTGGAGGACGACGGATATGTCAATCTGCATATTGTTCCAATAAAGAGCGACATTCTGGATCTCAAGGAAGAGACAGTTGGGGAGCGTGACGCCAACATAAAGCTGAGCCTTCCAACCGTGGCGCTGAGGGAGGCATCCACGGTGCTGAGGGCCAGGTCAGGCGACCTCGTAGTGCTTGGAGGTTTGATAGACGAGCGCAATTATGACGGCTCCAAAGGGCTTCCGTGGCTCAGTGAACTACCTGGCTTCCTGGGCTGGCCCTTCGGATACAGGTCCAGCAAGGCCCGAAAGGTTGAGCTGGTCATACTGCTGAAGTTGCAGGTAATTGATCATGAGCCGCCTGTTTGACGCGCTGGAAAAGATAGAACGGACAGGCGGGAAGGCTGATGCCTCCAGGCCCGGATCACCAGCTTTCAGTGGTGTTCCACAGGCTGTAGCGGCTCCGTCCGGGAGGAGGAGACGGATGTTTTATTACCTTTGGTCTGCCTGCTTTGCCGTTATCATCGGAGCCGCCGTGTTGATCTACCTGCACGGCCTGGTTCATGAAGGCTCGCCGCAGCCTGCTTCCAGGCCTTCCCTTGCCCGTTCGCCAGGCAGGGAGGAGAGATCCGCCGCCACCGTTCTGCCTCCTCCTGTTTTGAGCCGCCAGATGAGGGCACGGAGCATATCCAGCCGGGACTCCAGGGCATCAGGAAATGCCACCGGCCCGGGCGGGCCTGTTTCCGTTGCGCGTCATTCTGAAAATGATCAGGCGGCGGCAGGTGCGCTTCATGAAGTAAAGGGCGGCGCATCATCCGGTTCCGGGGCCGCTTCCCGAAATGCTTCAGTTGCCCTAAAGGCCGGAGAGGGCTTGACTATACGGAATGAGACATTATCTTCTTTGGGAGCCAGGGGTGTGTTTTCCGCAACTGAAAAAAAGCTTTTGCAGCAGGCGGAAGAGTTGCGAAGCGCCGGGAAAATACAGGCGGCAATGGCCATATACAGGAGACTCTGGAACGGGAAGCCTACCGCCGAGGTGGGGAATAATCTTGCCGCATGTTACATCATTTCCGGCAGGTATCATGAGGCCAGGCAGGTGCTTGAACGCGCCTTGAAGCTTTCTCCGGGTGATCCGGACCTGCTTTATAACCTGGGGCTGCTTTCTGGTCATTTGCGCAGCCCTCAACCTGGCTCAACAAAAAATTAATGAATGAAGTTTTGAATGACGATAGAAAAAATGAGATTAATCGTGTCCTCGATGAGGCATGGAACGCATCAGAGGCGTTGTCCCGAGGCGTGCAGTAGTTATCAATCTAAAAAAATAAAAAATCAAGGAGACAGTAATTATGTTTGCTGAAAAACTGGGTAACATCAAGGCAAGTGACCAGAGGGGTTTTACCCTGGTTGAAATCGCAATTGTAATGGTAATTATTGGGCTGCTACTTGGGGGTATTCTCAAGGGGCAGGCAATGATCGAAAATGCCAAGGTCAAGCGGATCAAGAAGGACGTGGATTCAATTGTGGCAGCCACATACGGATACCAGGACAAGTACGGTGTGCTACCGGGTGACGATCCCGCCGACCGTAAGGCGGCGCCTCCTGCTTCCCTTGGCGCAACGGGCTGTACAGGAGGAAACGGAGATGGTTATTTTTCTGCTGGCCTTGAACAGGTTTGCGCATGGCAGGAGCTGTACGGGGCGGGTTTTCTGAATGGCGATGCCTCTGACCATACTGAAGCCACAACGGCCAAGCGTCATCCTTTTGGAGGCAGATATCTGTTCCGTTATGGAACTCATAATAACATGTATGGTAATTATATTTTCATTGATAACGTGCCCTTTGACATAGCGCAGGAACTGGATGAAAAGTACGATGACGGCATCTATAATTCAGGCACCATACAGGCCAACGGTGATTATACCACTGCTGGCAACCGTGATATGTACTGGTATGCATTCTAGCATATTCAAACGGTTTCTGGCGATGTCGCCATCAGATGTGGAGTGATTCGGAACATAACGGGGTGATGGGGTTCACGCTGGTTGAACTTGCCATTATCCTGGTAATTATCGGTTTTCTCGTGGGAATGGGGGCCCAGATGATTGGGCCCCTGACCAAGCGGGTAAAAAGGCGGGAGACTGTTGAAACAATCAAGGCTGCCAGGGAGAGCATTCTTGGCTATGCCCTGACAAATCATGTCCTTCCTTCATCCCTTGCTGACGCGGGTGCGCGTGACAGGGACGCATTCACAAAATCGCTGCAATATATTCTTCCAACCGTTCCTGACCTGACCACAACCAAACTTTGCGCTGTCAAATCCACCAATCTTACGCTTGTAAAATGCCCGGATAAAGCGTGTGCCCCACCAGATGCACGTTATCATGATGTGGCAGTCCTGCTCGTAAGTGGTGGTGGAAACTACAATATTCAGACAGCGGTTTCCGGGACAACTATCAGAATTTACCCTGTTGGAACTGCTGAAATAGATGATTACCCTCATGATAATCCTCCGGATATGCCCAAGTTTCCCGAGTATGATGATATTTACGAATTTATCTCGCTCAATGAGCTCAAGGTAAAGAGTGGATGTATATCATGTAGTGCCTACGAGGTGTGGAACAGCCTTGGAAACACTTATGATTTTCTGGTAAACGAAACATTATGTTTGAAAGCCGATAACAGTACATTGATTGCAAGTATTATACCTGGGGGCAATATCAAAGTCTTTAGTTCTAATGATGCTTCGTGCAATGCTACGTTAATATCAATCAAAACATTTGATACAGCCCGTTCAGCAGATGGTAATGCAGATTGCATTGTGAACTTCGACGGTACGGACCGTTGAGCCACTGTTTATTATTGTATCCTGCCCCTCTTCTCTCTCATTCCTCCAATTCACCGAAATTTGCCAACATTGAACCGCCGCTTTTAAACTGACCGCAAATTTTGGTCGGTGTTGAATGATGTTTGCCCTGTTCACCGTTCATCGTTTACCAAATTTCATTCCTTAGCAGTTAGCAGCATGAGATACGGACGTTAGCGTGAATATCTGCTTAACTTCGTCTCTTCATGTCAATTGACATCAGCTTTTCATATGTATAACATAGATTAACAAGATATATATGAAAGCTAAGTGCCAGGAGGGTGTTATGGCAACTCAAATGATTATCAGGGTTGACCCAGGTCTGAAAGATAAAGTCAGCAGGCTGGCAAAGTCAGAAGGCAAGAGTTTGAGCGAACTGGTCAGGGAATTATTGGAAAAATACACAAAAGAAAGAGATATGGGGGCCTGTATCGACAGTCTGTGGGATAAAATTGGCATGGATTTGTCAGAAAATAATATCTCCGGGGTCGATATTGATGAAGCTATCAAAGAAGCAAGGGAAAGTAATGCCAGCTAACCTTAGGGTTGTAATTGATACAAACGTATTCATATCTTCATTTTTTGGCGGTATCCCGAGAGAAATAATAAATTTATGGAAGGATGGAGAAATAGTACTGTGCCTGTCGCAAAGTATAGTTGAGGAATATATGGAGGTGCTAAATCGGCTCGGGTTAAAAGATAAGAACGCATTGTTGAAGCTCATGAGGTTATTTGCCGAGGGCTACAACTGTATGTTTGCCGCCACTACTCCGGAGTTGAAGGTTGTGAAAAATGATCCTGATGATAATAAATTTATAGAATGTGCAGTAGAGCTTGAAAGCCGGTTGATTGTTTCCGGCGATAAGCATTTAACTGACATAAAGAAGTATATGGATATTGAAATAGTTTCCCCGCGAGAGTTCATGGAGCGGTTTGGCAGGAACAGATAGATGAGGAATAATCGTTAATATGAAAAGGTCGGTAATTGCTCAGCGTTTTAATGGTACTGAGGGTTACTGAATGATCGTGTTTTTTCTGGGCCTGCCCATTGCCAGGGCTGATGAAAAACACACAAACATCACGACGGGGTATTGACTATGAGTGACAGAATTTTCAGGGTGAACATGAGCGATCTTTCCGTAAAGCTGGAAGAGTGTCCGTCGCAATGGGCCGGGCTGGGAGGCAGGGGCCTTACATCATCCATTGTAGCCAGTGAGGTTGATCCCTGTTGTCATGCCCTGGGGCCTTCAAACAAGCTGGTTTTCGCACCCGGACTCCTTTCAGGGACCGTGGCTGCAAATTCCGGCAGGCTTTCCTGTGGCGCAAAGAGCCCTCTTACAGGCACCATAAAGGAATCCAATGCTGGCGGGACTGCGGCGCAGATGCTGGCAAGGCTCGGCTGCAAGGCCCTTGTGATAGAAGGTGCGCCTGCCGGGGACAGGTGGTACAGCCTGCGGGTCACGCCCGACGGAGTGATAATCGATACAGAAGAGGAGCTTGTGGGCAGGGGCAACTATGCTGTTGCAGAGTCAGTCCGGCAGCGCCTTGGAGAAAAGTATGGTGTTATAAGCATAGGGCCTGCCGGCGAGATGAAGATGGCAGTTGCCAATATATCAGTGAAAGACCCGGATGGGAGGCTGAGGTCCCATGGCCGCGGAGGCCTTGGGGCTGTAATGGGCTCCAAGGGCGTCAAGTTCATAGCAATAGAACCCACGGACAACACTATTTCAATAGCTGACCCGGAGCGTTTTTCCCGGGCGAGCCGCGCTTTTGCCCAGGCGCTTGCCAAACATCCGGTTACAGAGGGTCTTGCCTCGTACGGAACTGACATACTGGTCAATATAGTCAATGAGGCAGGAGCGCTCCCTGCCAGGAATTTTACCCTGGGCCAGTTTGAGGGCCATGATTCCATATCCGGAGAGACCATGCATGAGCGCATAAAGGAGCGCGGGGGAAAGGTGCGCCACGGCTGCCACAAGGGGTGCGTGATCCAGTGCTCGCAGGTCTATAATGACAAGCAGGGCAGGTACCTGACCTCAGGGTTTGAATATGAATCCATATGGGCCATGGGTGCGGACTGCTGTGTTGATGACCTTGATATTATAGCAGAAGCTGATCACCTGATGGATGATATCGGCATAGACACCATAGAGACTTCGGTTGCAATCGGCGTTGCCATGGAGGCGGGAATACTGGATTTTGGCGATGGCCGGGAGGCGCTGCGGATTCTGCGGGAGGAAGTTGCAAAGGGCACCCCTTTTGGAAGAATCATTGGAGGCGGGGCTGCGGTAACGGGCAAGGCCTTTGGCGTAACAAGGGTGCCGGTGGTGAAAAACCAGGCAATACCTGCCTATGATCCCAGGGCTGTGAAGGGAATTGGCATTACCTACGCCACCTCCACCATGGGCGCGGATCATACCGCAGGTTATACAATCGCCACAAATATACTGAACTGCGGGGGGCATGTTGATCCCCTGTCAAAGGAGGGCCAGGTGGAGCTTTCACGCAACCTGCAGATTGCGACTGCTGCGGTTGACTCCACGGGTATGTGTATCTTTACCGCGTTTGCAATCCTTGATGATGAAACATGCCTGCCGGCCCTTGTGGACATGATAAATGCCCGCTTCGGTACTGATCTTGCGGCAGAAGACGTGACCTCCCTGGGCGCAAGGATTCTGAAAACAGAGCATGACTTCAACATGAGGGCGGGCTTTACGGCTGCTGATGACAGGCTCCCGGAATTTTTCGCCCTGGAGGAGCTGCCCCCTCATAATGTCAAGTGGGATTTCACCCAGGATGAAATCGACTCCTTCTGGGATTTCTAGGGACGGATGCGCCGGATAACCGTAAAACTGTTTGCGCATCTGCGGCAAGGCCGTTTTGTTAGCCGGGATATGGATATAGCGCCTGAAACCACTGTTGCCCGCATAGTTGAACAGCTTGGCATAAATCAGGACGAGGTCGGGGTTACCATGATCAATTCCCGGCACTGCTCCCCGGACGCCGTGCCCGGTGAGGGAGATACCCTTGCCATTTTCCCCCTTGTGGGAGGGGGATAGCGGGGCAATATGGGCATCGATGCTTCGATAATATGTGAATATTCCTCGGATGGCGTCATAACGCTGGAAAATGCAAGGAAAATTTCTTCACGTTACGGTGTCGGCCTTAAAGAAGTGGAGGCCCGGGCGCTCGAGCTTGGAATATGGCCCTGCAGGCTGTCCCGGCATGCCTCCCTTACAGGAACTGAGCAGCAGCTGAGCCTGTTGCGGTCCGTTGTGGCAATTGCCGGATGCGGCGGGCTTGGGGGCCATGTGGCCATGCTTCTTGCAAGGCTTGGCCTGGGGCGCCTGGTTCTG
>JALVQQ010000016.1 GCA_027025395.1 Deltaproteobacteria bacterium
TATTTTCTCAATTTTGCCCTGGATGAAAGCGCCATGAGAGTGGCGGCAAGGGAAAACGCCATGTCTGAAAAACGCATAGGTGAATTAAAAAATATCCTGAACGACATAATGAAAAATACCAAGGTGAATGAATCATCCCGCCTCGCCACCGAGATTCAGAATGCTCTTGTTTCCACAATGCGCAAAAAATATGGCACGATCATTGATCATGGGGTAAAGCAGGCGCCGTTCTTTGTGCTTATCGGGGCGAGGATGCCGTCTGTCCTCGTTGAGGTGTCGTTTATAAGCAATCCGGTTGAGGAGCGCCGTCTCAGGAGTGACAGGTATCTTGACCGTCTTGCCGATGGAATTGTCAGGGGCGTGCTGGCCTATGCCGAGGGAACCCGCACTGCATTTCTGAAAAAATAGGCCGTGCGGTCCTGGGCCAAATATGGTTTCTTTTTGTCTGACATGAAGCCAAATTCCTTAAACCTGAGAATTGCAGGATTAGGGCGACAACAGAAACCTCAAAAAACAGGAGGAACCGGAATGAACAGACATTCCCTTGTAGTGCTTGCAGGTATTTGTTTGCTGTTTGTGGCAGGATGTTCTTCAACCACCGCGCCGCCGCTGGAGCCGCCAACACAGCAGGGAGAAACGGGTTCTGCCAACGCAACCCGGCCGGGTCAGTCGTTGTCCGGGTCGGGGATCGAGGAGCAGGGCATCAGGGAGCCTGGCGCCTTTGGTGACGTTGTAACAGAGGGCAGGACCAGCGGCCCCATGCTGCCGGTCTATTTTGATTTTGATTCATATGAAATAAAGGATGACATGAAGCGCCGGATGGATGACAATGCGGCGTTTCTGCTTCAGAATCCCGGAGTGAAGATAGAGATACAGGGCAACTGTGACAGCCGCGGGACAACGGAATACAATATCGCCCTTGGAGAAAAGAGGGCCATGGCTGCAAAAAAATATTTGGTAAGGCTCGGAGTGGCTCCTGACAGGATGGATGTGGTGAGTTTTGGCGAGGAGCGGCCGCTTGACACCGCGAACACTCCTGAGGCATGGGCAAGGAACCGCAGGGATGATTTCGTGATAACAGGGAGGTAGAATGATGCGGCCGTTGACAGGTCGGCTTCTCTTCAGGGGATGCCCGTGACTGCCGCGTAAATGGCCCGGGTACGCGCAATACCTGTCAGGGGCGGTGTTGCGGCCCTGGCTGATAGTTATTTCTGCAATTTCTGCTCCCTTCCGGGCCATACAGGCCGGGCGGGAGCTTTAACTTTTATGACACTGGAGGAAATTTTCAAGCAATGGAAGCCAAGCAATTTTATCTCTGTTTTCTGATTTTTGTTTTTTGTGCAAGTGCCGCGCCTGCTAATGTCCGGGCGCAGGATATCAAAATTGGTGTTATCAACATGCAGCAGGTGGTGCGGGGTTCAGAGGCAGGCAAGAAGGCCGAGAAACAGCTCCGGAAAAAATTTGAAGCCATACAGAAAAAGCTCAAGGCCAAGCAGGAGAAACTCAAGGCGTTCAAAAAGGAGATAGATCAGAAGGCATCCCTTATGAACGAGGAGTCAAGGATTAAGAAACAGCGTCAGCTCCAGCGACAGTTTGCCGAGTACAAGCAGGATGAGGAGGATGCAAAAATTGAAATGCAGCAGGCAGAGGCAAAGCTCATGGAGCCTATTGTCAAGCAGCTTGAAAAGGTCGTGACCAAAATGGGAAAGGATGAAAAATTTACCCTTATCCTTGAAAAAAATATGCCGGGCATGTATTACATTTCGCCTGACATTGATATTACCCAGAAGGTTATCAAGAAGATAAATGCAGGTGCAAAATAACTGACTGAGATATTACCCTGCCGGTTTGGCTGGAGGAGGAGATTAAAAGAGATGTTGAAAATTGATATCAGGGCCCAGGAGAAGCTCACACCTGAAGAGGTGCGTGAGCTTGAGGCCATGTGGAAGCGTTGTGCCGCCCGCGTAGTTCTGTCCACCACCCTGGCAGGCAGCGGGCATCCTGGGGGGTCGCTTTCCATTCTTCACACCCTGCTGGTGCTCTACAGCACCATCAGGCACTTTCCTGACGATCCCCGGAACAGGGAGAGGGACCGGGTGCTCATGAGCATAGGGCATGTATCCCCCGGGGTTTACGCAGTGCTTTCAGAGTTCGGCTATGTTGATGAGCAAGATTTCCTTACCGAGTTTCGCCGCGCGGGTTCTGTTTTTACAGGACATGTTGAACAGATAGTGCCAGGTGTTGAGTGGAATACCGGGAATCTCGGCCAGGGGCTTTCGGTCGCCGCCGGGTTTGCCGCCGGTGAAAAGTTGAGGAGGGGAAGCGCCACCACCTACTGCATAATGGGTGATGGCGAGCAGCAGAAGGGCCAGATAGCCGAGGCCAGGCGTTTTGCCTCTGCCTTCGGCCTGGACAACCTCATAGGCATAGTGGACAGGAACCACCTCCAGATAGGCGGATCAACAGAAGATGTCATGCCCGTGCGTGTCAGGGACGAGTACGAGGCAGCGGGCTGGAATGTGGTCTATGTGCCAAATGGAAATGATTTTGACGAGGTTTACAAGGGGCTGCGCCGTGCCGTCCTGAAACAGAACCTTGTGGCGGAACGCCCGGTACTGCTTGTGATGCGTACCGTCATGGGCAAGGGGATTTCCTTTATGGAAAACAAGGCCAAGTATCACGGCTCCCCCCTGCCAGCTGATGACTGCAGGAAGGCCCTTGAGGAAATAGGTGTCGATGCCTCTCTCCTGGACCAGTGGCGGGAGAAACGTGCGGCGCATGATGTTCCCGGGGCGTCACACTCCATCTCAACTGAGTATCCCTCGATTGACCCGGGCACTCCCATACTTTACGACGCGGATACCGTGACTGACTGCCGCTCCGCCTACGGCAACGCCCTGGAAGACCTGGCCGAGAAAAATAACAGGGGGGCCGTGCCAAGGATTGTAGGCTTCAGCTGTGACCTTGAAGGCTCGGTGAAGATGCAGGGGTTCCACAAGGTCAATCCTGACGCATTCTTTGAAACCGGAATACAGGAACACCATGCGGCTGCCTGTGCAGGCGCCATGAGTGCGGACGGGTTCGTGTCATTCTTCAGCACCTTTGGCGTGTTTGCTGTGGGGGAAACCTACAACCAGCACAGGCTCACCGATCAGAACTACGGCAACATCAAGGTGGTGGCTACTCATGTAGGCCTGGATGTAGGAGAGGACGGGCCGACCCACCAGTGCATAGATTATATTTCACTTATGGAAAATATTATCGGATTTTCCATATTTATTCCTGCTGATCCGAATCAGACCGACAGGATAGTGCGCCATGTTGCAGCAACTCCCGGCAGCGCCTTTGTGGGAATGGGGCGTTCAAAGATGGCCACCATTACAGACCGGGACGGCAAGCCTTTCTTCGGTGTCGATTACCGATTTGAGCCAGGCAGGGCCGATATTCTCAGGGAGGGAAACCAGGCCACCATAATAGGATGCGGTTCAATCATGCCCAATGTCCTTGAAGCAGCCGCCATGCTTGAGGAAGACGGCTTCAGTGTGGCTGTGGTGAATATGGCGTCAATAAAGCCGGTTGACCAGCAGGCGATTCTGGAGGCTGCTGACCGCGGCCCAGTTGTCACGGTAGAGGACCATATTGCAGCCACTGGCCTTGGGGGGATTACAGCGCGGGTAATGGCGCTTTACGGCAAGAGCCAGCGTCTTGTGACGCTCGGAGTGACCCGCTATGGTTCTTCCGGCAAGCCTGCTGATCTCTATGCCGATCAGGGCCTTGATGCCCAGGGTATAAAGGAGAGTGTAAAAAAGCTGCTTTAGCGGGCTTTGTCTGAAAATAGATGTTGCGATAAACTTTGGATATGCTCATGGGGCACCAGCTTCAGGTAAGCCGGTTCCCCATGTTTTTCAGCGCAATCTACCCTGGTCCGGTCAGGGTGCCTCTATTACCTCCATGCCCCCCATGTAGGGTTGCAGGGCCTTTGGGACCTTCACGCTTCCATCCTTCTGCTGGAAGTTTTCCAGTATTGCCACAACCGTTCTGCCTACTGCGAGCCCCGAACCGTTCAACGTGTGTACAAGCCGGGTTTTGCCCCCTGGTTTCTTGAACCGTATGTTGGCCCGCCGGGCCTGGAAGGCCTCAAAGTTGCTGCATGACGATATTTCACAATAGCGCTGCTGTCCCGGCAGCCAGACTTCTATGTCATAGGTTTTGGCAGCGGAAAATCCCGTATCCCCGGTGCACAGCACAATTACCCGGTAGGGAATTTCAAGGAGCTGCAGCACCTCCTCTGCGTCTGCCAGGAGGGATTCAAGTTCGTCGTAAGAGGTCTCGGGTTTTACAAATTTTACCAGTTCCACCTTGTTGAACTGGTGCTGCCGGACAATTCCCCTTACGTCCCTGCCGTGTGAGCCTGCCTCTGATCTGAAGCAGGGGGTAAATGCCACGTGGTGGATGGGCAGGGCGTCTTCCTGCAGTATTTCATCCCGGTAAAGGTTGGTTACCGGGACCTCGGCAGTGGGAATAAGGTAAAAATTCCTGCCCTCGAGCTTGAACAGGTCTTCTGCGAACTTTGGAAGCTGGCCGGTGCCGTAGAGCGAGGCATCGTTTACAATGAACGGGGGGAGCACCTCCCTGTAACCGTGTTTTTCAGTGTGGAGATCCAGCATGAAATTTATGAGCGCCCGTTCAAGCCTGGCCCCTGCCCCGTGATACACGCAGAAACGGGCGCCGGTTATCTTTGCGGCCCTCTGGAAATCGAGGATTCCCAGGTTCTCGCCAACATCCCAGTGGGGAAGGGGTTCAAAATCCATGTCCGGCTTGCTTCCCCACTGTTTGACCTCTACGTTGTCATCCTCATCCCTGCCTGCAGGCACTGATTCATGGGGGATGTTGGGAATGGAGAGCAGGAAGTCCCTGAATTTTTCTTCTATGTCTGAAAGCTCTGCATCTATCTCCTTGATGCGTGCCCCTACCTCTTTCATTTCGGCAATGGGGCCGGATGCATCCTCCCCGTTCTTCTTCATTCGCCCGATCTCGGCCGATACCGTATTGCGCCTGTTCCTCAGGGCCTCGGTCTCTCCCAGAAGTTCCCTGCGGCGCTGATCAATTTCAAAAAGCGGAGCAATGTCAATGCCGCTCTGGCGATTTTTAAGCGCCTGTTCAACCAGTTCTCTGTTTTCTCTTATGAATTTGATGTCCAGCATTGCTAGTCCTCGAGTCTGTTTGTTCTCTCTGTATGCCCTCGCATATCAGGTCGGTCTGGTTCCGGCCGCCAAGGCTGGGGCGCGTTCCATCGGCCTGTCATTCTTTTTAAAAATGGGAGTCGAGTTTGTCCAATAATTCCAGGCCGCGAGATGGGTCGCCCGTTTTTGAAAGGGCGCGGAACCTGACTTCATTATCAAATTCGGCCAGGGCCAATGTGGAAGGTTTTTCTATCGCCAAGGGTCCGTCGCCGCCAGGGAGCGCAGCGGACCGGCGGTCAACTGCACCCGGTTGTTGGCCCATGTTTTCGGGTTTTAATAATTTTTCCAGCAAGATATCTTCTATGTTTCTCCTGAAGTCAATAATTGCCGATAATATACTGTCCTTATCAGGACTGGATGTCAACTCCATGTTTTAAGAGGGGCAACGGCTTGTTTGTGCTCACATGGCGGTATTTTGCCAAGTCGTAAACCAGGCAAGGACGCAGGGTGATGGCTGTCACTTTACCACCAGTCCTCCTGGAACAAACCTGCCAAAAATACAATTATAATACACCATATCAAACCAAATGAAAAAAATAGAAAACCTTGTACCTGTTTTTTTAGTGCCAGTATCCTTTTGTCCTTTCCTGTCAGGTCCTGATTTTCCCTTCTGAAAAAGAACAGTATCTTGTCAGGATGCGCCAGGGGTTCAAATGCGAATCGTATCTCTTTCCTGGCCACATCCGGGTATCTCTTCCTGAAGAGATGGAACATCCTGCGGGCCTGGACAAATGCAATAATCCAGCAGGCTATTATCAAAAGGCAGATTACGGCGACTGTTTGCTCCATGGTCTCAATGGCATAGGGAATGTTATTTGGCAGGGATTACGTTACTGACGTTTCGTTGTCCGGATCAACCAGTATGCATTCAGGGTGATATGCCTCAAGCAGGTCTGCAAGGCTTTTCCAGGCGCTGTCCCGTACAAGATGTGTCCATCCGCATATGTGTACCACAGGCGCCGTCCTCTTGCATACGGCTTCAACTCGCCTTGCCACCTTGTCTTCCCGCTCCCTCCAGGGTTTTCGGCCAAGATAGGCAAGAGGATGGGCGGGGCCGCATCCACTGTACCTGTGGTGCAGTATCATATCTGCCTCACGGCGCCTTGCCGTGAAGTAACTCCCAAGATCGAAATTTTTTCCTGATGTAATGAGTTCAAGATTCGATACCCCGAGAAGCTCCCTGTGCCATGCGGGAAGCTCGGCCCTGGCGATTTCGCCTGTATCCACGGGTATGCAGCGGATTTCGTGCCGCCGCGCCCACCGGCTTGCGGTCTGCCATTCCCAGGGGAGCCTGAGTTGCCGCGTCATAAGCCTTATCAGCGCGTGTCCCCGGCGGCGGGCCGGAAGCATGCGAAGGTTCCTCGCCAGGACCCCAGCCCATACGGGCATCGCCCTTTCTCTGAAATTCAGCGAGAACCTGCTTATTTCCACGGTTATCACGCACGGTGAAATGCGATCAAGAAGCCTGCCAAGGGTTCCGGCGCATTCCCTGTCCAGATGCACTGTACCGACAAGAAACAGGCCCTGATGGTGCTTCATGTCCTAAAAGGGGTTGCCCCTGTCGAGGCTTCGGTACTGTACCGCCTCTGCAAGATGGGGCACGGCAATATCCTTTTCATCCGCAAGATCCGCTATTGTCCTGGCGATTTTTATAACACGGTGAAATGCCCTTGCGCTTAGGGCAAGCCTTTCGGCAACGCTGCCCAGAAACAGCCTGCCCTCTCCAGACAGGCTGCAGAACTCTTCGAGGTGTGATGACGACATCTGTGCATTGCTGTAAATGCCCCGTCCCGCGAACCGCCTCTCCTGTATCTTCCTTGCCGCAGAGACGCGCTTTGCAATATCGGCAGAGCACTCACCCTTTTGGTGCCCGGCAAGTTCGCTGTAGGGAACGGCCGGCACTTCAATCTGGATGTCCATCCTGTCGAGCAGCGGGCCTGAGATTCTTGCCCTGTAACGCTGGATTTGTGCCGGAGTGCATGCGCAATGAACCGCTGTGTCCCCGGCGTGTCCGCACGGACACGGGTTCTGCGCGGCCACAAGGGTAAAACGTGCGGGAAATGATACGGTTATGGCCGCCCTTGAAATAGTCACCGAGCCGTCTTCCAGCGGCTGTCTCAGCCCTTCAAGCACATTCTTGCGGAATTCAGGCAGTTCATCAAGAAAAAGCACGCCATTATGTGCCAGGCTCACCTGGCCTGGCCGGGGGATGGTGCCGCCGCCTATGAGGCCGGCATCGGATATGGTGTGGTGCGGGGTACAGAACGGCCTTTGCACAACCAGCGGGGTGTCAGGGGAAAGGAGTCCTGCCACGCTGTATATTGTCGTGGTCTCCAGGGCTTCTTCAAAGGTGAGCCGGGGCAGTATGCCTGGCAGCCGCTTTGCCAGCATGGTCTTTCCAGAGCCCGGCGGCCCTGTCATAAGAACATTGTGGCCCCCGGCGGCAGCCACCTCAAGGGCGCGTTTTGCATGTTCCTGGCCCTTTACATCCTGAAAGTCGGGCATGTCACGGTTGCACAGCGCAAGCATGGCTTCCGGGTCAGTCAAAAGCGGCTCGATTTTGTGTCTTCCCTGGAGGAATTCGGCAACTTCACCAAGATCAGAGACGGGATAAACAGATAATCCCTTTACAATAGCCCCCTCGGCGCCGTTTTCTGACGGTATTATAAGGCCCTCTGTGTTCCACTTGCTGCAGGCAAGGGCCAGGGGTAGCACCCCCCTGGCGGGCTTTATGGTGCCATCCAGTGACAGTTCGCCTGCAAAACAGTATTTTGAAACCGAATCCTGGGGCACTGTGCCGGAGATGCAGAGTATGGCAATCGCAATTGGCAGGTCCAGTCCAGTGCCCTCCTTTTTGATGTCTGCCGGGGCCAGGTTGACTGTTATCTTCTTGGTTGGAAATGCATATCCGCTGTTTCTTATTGCAGCCCTTACCCGTTCTCTGCTCTCCCTGACCGCTCCCTCGGGCAGTCCCACAATATGGAAACCGGGAATCCCTGGAGACACATCAACCTCTATTTTGACCGGAAAGGCCCTGACTCCCATGACGACTCCGCTGTTTGAGTAAGAAAGCATTACCCTGCCCCCTCGTCTGAAAATAATGTGGATCTGCTGTTAGGTATCTGCAAGCAATGCTGCCTGCGGCACCCCTCTTGGTAGTTTAATCGGCAGGCAGGAATGGTAACGTTACAGGAGGCCTGAAGGTCTGGCCGTGCATGACGTGGAGTCACGGGGCCGTTGTTCCGGAAACAAAAAGCCCCGATTACCGCCAGGGCAACCGGGGCCTGAATAGTCAATTCGGGTTTTGGACAGGAGCTGATTACATCATGCCGCCTGTGGGCATTCCGCCCATTCCTCCGCCCATTCCGCCCATACCGGCGTCATCGTCCTTCTTGGGCGCTTCTGCAATCATTGCCTCGGTGGTCAGGAGCAGCCCTGATACGCTTGCCGCGTTCTGGAGCGCATTCCGGGTAACCTTTGTAGGATCAATGATGCCTGCATCCAGGAGGTCTTCATATTCACCCTTTGCGGCATTGAAGCCTTCGTTTCCGCTCTTTGTCTTGACCTGCTCCACAATGATTGAGCCCTCGTGGCCGGCATTGGCCGCGATCTGGCGGAGAGGCTCTTCAATGGCCCTGCGGATGATGTTGATGCCATGCTGCTCGTCTTCGGCATCCGTGCTTATGCCGTCCAGGACATCGAGGCAGCGGATAAGGGCCGTGCCACCGCCGGGAACTATGCCTTCCTCAACGGCAGCGCGTGTTGCATTGAGGGCGTCTTCCACCCTTGCCTTCTTCTCCTTCATCTCGGTCTCGGTGGCTGCCCCCACGTTGATTACGGCAACACCGCCAATCAGCTTGGCAAGGCGTTTCTGCAGCTTCTCGCGGTCGCTGTCAGATGTGGTCTCCTCGATCTGTGCGCGGATCTGTTTAACCCTGCCTTCAATCTTTTCACGGGAGCCGGCACCGTCAACGATGGTGGTGTTGTCCTTGTCAACAACAATGCGTTTTGCAGTGCCAAGGTCGTTGACAGTTACGTTTTCCAGCTTGAGGCCAAGGTCCTCGGCTATCATTGTGCCGCCTGTGAGAATGGCAATATCCTCCATCATGGCCTTGCGCCTGTCGCCGAAGCCGGGCGCCTTTACAGCACATACCGACAGTGTGCCGCGGAGCTTGTTGACTACCAGCGTGGCAAGGGCCTCGCCGTCTACATCCTCGGCGATGATCATGAGCGGCTTGCCCATCTTTGCGACCTGCTCCAGTATGGGAAGCAGATCCTTCATGTTGCTGATCTTCTTCTCATGGATGAGGATGTAGGGATCTTCAAGGGAGCAGATCATCTTTTCGGGATCGGTTACAAAGTAGGGAGAGAGGTAGCCGCGGTCGAACTGCATACCTTCCACAACGTCCAGGGATGTCTCCATGGACTTTGCCTCTTCAACCGTGATGACGCCCTCCTTGCCAACCTTGTCCATTGCCTCGGCAATGATGTTGCCAATGGTCGGGTCGTTATTGGCTGAAATCGTGCCTACCTGTGCAATTTCCTGCTGATCCTTGGTTGGCTTGCTCAGTTCGCGGAGCTTGTCAACAATTGCATCAACCGCCTTGTCGATGCCTCTCTTCAGAGCCATGGGGTTGATTCCTGCGGCAACCAGTTTGGACCCCTCGGTGTAGATTGCCTGAGCCAGGATGGTGGCGGTGGTGGTGCCGTCACCAGCGGTATCACTGGTCTTTGAGGCCACCTCCTTGACCATCTGTGCCCCCATGTTGGCAAACTTGTCTTCAAGCTCTATCTCCTTGGCCACCGTAACACCGTCCTTGGTGATGACCGGAGAGCCAAACGATTTTTCAATGATAACATTACGCCCCTTTGGGCCCAGTGTAACCTTGACAGCATTGGCCAGGGCGTTGACGCCTGCGAGAATTGACTCTCTGGCCTTGACATCATATTTTATCTCTTTTGCTGACATTTTTGTTTCTACCTCCGTAATTCAGTAACTCTCTGTTTTTTTTGATTTTTCTGCTGTGAAGTGATGTGGTTTTTTTATGTGCAAGAGCGATATCAGTCTTCAATTATGCCCAGTACGTCATCCTCCCTCATGATGAGGTATTCCTGGCCGCCGATCTTTACCTCGGTTCCGGCATACTTGCCGAAAAGTATCCTGTCCCCTTCCTTGACATCCAGTGCCTTTACTTCGCCATTTTCGGTAATTTTGCCATTTCCAACCGCTACAACCTTGCCCTCGACGGGTTTCTCCTTTGCCGAGTCAGGGATAATGATCCCGCCAGGTGTTTTGTTTTCTTCCTCAATACGTTCTACAAGGATACGATCGTGTAGTGGACGAATCTTCATTGTTATCACTCCTTTTTATGTTTTTTGTTGATTTTCCTGGGATTGGGGTTGCGCCGAACAGTTATTGTTAGCACCGCTCGGCGACGAGTGCTAATATAAGCACGAAAAAAAAGTATGCAAGTGCCCTGCGGGATTTTTTTGATTTTCCGCCGCTTCCCGATTGGCCAGTGCAAATTCCACCGTGCCTGTTTGAGGCAGCACGCCGGGGAATCAGCATCAGGTGATCAGCCACGGATTGGTTACGGATTGGCTTATGGCAGGGAAAGACAAGGCAAATGCGGCAGTTCAGCTCTGTTCTCCCGCCGCTGCACGCAGAGGGTTCAGGGCATATCCCTGTTTGTGTCTGTTTCAGGTGGTCTCTCCGGAAAAAATATGGTGAGCGAGGTCCCTGTGCCTGGAGCGGACTGGACATTGATGGTCCCGCCATGCCGGTCAACAATACTCTTTACAATTGAAAGCCCGAGGCCGGTGCCCCCTCTTCCCTGATGGGCCTGATAAAATGGCTCGAACAGGTGTGAAAGGTGCTCTTCCGGTATGCCTTCACCGTTATCTGAAACAGTTATGACCGTGCCGCCGCCTTGCTTCCGGGCCTCTATCCAGACCTCGCCATTATCAGGCGTGTGCCTGTAGGCATTGGTAAGGATGTTTATGAAAATATCATGAAGTTTCGTTTTGTCCGCCCTGATGGCAAGGTCATCGGGTATGGAGACCGTAACATCTATTCCCCCCTGAAGCGCGCGCAGCTCGTCCAGGCTGGCCTTCACGGCCGCTTTTAGGGGTACGTCGGATATTTCCAGAGGCACGGCCCCGGTATCCAGCCGCACCATTTCAAGCATCTCTTCAACCATGAAGTGCATGTTGTTTATGTTGTTTCTGACGGCACTCATTATCTCCATGCCCTCTTCCCCGAGAGAATCGGCTTGGTACTGGCAGAGGAAATCTATGTTGGCCTTTATGGCCGTAAGCGGAGTCCTCAGTTCATGCGATGCGGATCTGAGGAAAACGGCCTTGGCGTTGTACATCTGTTTCATCTCGGAGTAGGCGTTGGCAAGCTGGTCGCGGGCATCAGTCAGCTCCGCGATGGAGTTTTGAAGTTCCGCCGTGCGCGCCGCCACGGTCGCCTCCAGCGACTGGTTGACCTTTTCAAGCTCAAGGTAGGCCTTTTCTATTGCCTTGTTGCTCTGGCTCACCTGCTCTATCATGGTGTTGAATGCCTCGGCCAGCTCTCCGATCTCATCCCGTGAATTTATCTCCACTCCCGGAGGCAGCACCCCGGCTGTAACAAATTCAGTCGCCTGGCGCAGCTTTTTCAGCGGACGGGCGATGATGTGGACCACGAGCAGGGTGAGTATGGTTGAGAAAAGTGCCACTGCGGCAAGAAGACCTATGGAGCGGACCTGCATGGCGCGAAGCGCGCTGTTTACCCGCTCAAGCGATATCCCGAGATAGACGGTGCCTATCCTGGCCCGCCTGGTTTTTGGCGGATGTCCCTCCAGGACAAGTTCATCGGGTGACATTATGCGCGGCCCCATTACCGGCTGCCTTATTATCCACATGAGCTGGAAACGGCCCCAGGAGATAACCGCAGGCTGGCTTTTCTCCTTGCCTGTATTTTGGCATTGATGCTTCAGTTCCCTGATGTCCGACGGCGAAAGGGCGTTTGGCAGCCGACAGTAGCTTGAAAGCACCCTGCCTGTGTCATCCTCGATCCAGGCAAAGGCCACGTCTTCATAGTTTGACAGGGAATTCAGCAGGTTTGACAGGTTCCGGACATTATGTGTAAGCAGACCGTATGCGCTGTTGGCCGACAGGTTCCGGGAGAGAGAAACCGCAAGCATTTTGAGGTCCGAATAGAGGATCTCCCTCTGGTGTCTTATCAGGAATACGCCGATGCAGGTAAAGGTGACAACAAGAATAAGGGAGATGAGCACAACGAATTTTATGGCAAGGGTGGGACGGAGCATCAGCCTGTCAATCCGCAAAAATTCTTGCTTTTTCAAGTATGTCTTCAGGAATCTTCAGCCCTATGAGCCTGGCGGTGCGTATGTTGATTGACGGAATAATTTTGTGAGGGACCTGGGGAGGGATTTCAGACGGTTTGCGGCCTGCCATTACAGCCAGGATTATTCGGGCCGTCTGTTCTCCCACGGCTTCATAGTCACAGTCCAGAGAGACAAGGGCGCCGGCGCGGGTAAAGTTTCTGGACAGCCCCATGAAAGGGATCCTGTGCCGCAGGCAGAAAAGAATTATCCGGGGGGTTATCACTGTATTGTAAATCTTTCCGTCAGGCACTGCCCACAGCGCCTCGGCCCGTTGTTCAAGCATGTCGAGCATGTCGGGAAGGTCTGATGTACTCTTCATGTGCAGCGGAACAATTTCAAGCTTCAGCCTGATTGCAGCGCGTTCCGCATTCTTGACCCACCTGGCGGAATCGTCGGTGTAAATAACGCCGATGCGCCGCGAGGCAGGAGCTATCCTCCTGAACCAGGAGAGCTGCCTGTATGCAGGTATGTCGAGCACCACGCCCGTTGTGTTCGGATTTTTGAGAAGAGTGTCGGTGGGATCGAGGACCATTGAAAATATCACCGGACACGCAGGATGCATGTTCAGGGTGGCAATCGTTGCCCTGGTGCCTATGGTGACTATGATGTCCGAACCGCTCTCCTTGGGTTCCGTGTCGGATTTCAAGGTCGAACTGTTGTCCAGCAGCTGTGATGAAATGTAGGCTACGCCCCGATGGTGTTCGAGCCTTTTCCGAATCCCCTTGAGCGCCAGCCTGTAGGGGGCAAAATTGTTGCTGAGCAGGATGGTTATCCCGGTTTTTTTCTCCTCGGCCCATGTACGGCCGGTTAGCAGGGTGAGGAATATCACAAGCGGCAAGACTGTCGCAATGTGCCATGTCAGCCTTCCTGATGTCGGTTTCCCTGCGCTAAAGGTCATGTTTTTATTCCGTGCCTCTGCGGAAATTTTTCAGAAATGCCATGTTATCCTTCCGGTAAACGTGGTGTCAGGCCTGACGCTGCCAGGAGATTCCTTTGACCTGTTGTGAAACAGGTTATGCACCGCGCAGGTAATGCTCCAGGGACGTTCCGGAGGCATGTAGCCAACCGCCAGGTCACCGTAGGTATAACTGTCCATTTCGTGCCATCCTGAAAATGTTGCCAGAAGATCCTCAATGGAGTGTACGGTGTTCACGCCTGAAGGTGACGAGCCGGAAAGGCCGCCGGCAGCCGATGGTATTTTGATTCCGGAAGAGTACTCGGCGTCATCCTGCCAGTGCATGCGCAGGTCCACCCACATGCCGCTTGCGTGGTGATACCGCACTTCTCCGTTAATCTGGTTGGTTGGCACCGGCCCGAATGTTATACAGTCCTTTTTCTGTTTCCATACATAGCTGTAGTTGAAGCGGACAAGAAATCCCTGCATGAACCTGTAGGACAGGTCAAGCTCGCCGCCATACTGATGCATGTCATACATGTTGTCATAGGTGAGGGTCCACAGGTCCGGCTGCTTTGTGAACTTGAAGTCAATAATGTCGCTGTACTTGTTGTAAAAGGCTGCCAGTGTGACCTGCAGGCCCGAGGTGTTCCAGAGCTGGTATGCACCTTCCACGGAGACAATTTTTTCAGGGTCAACATTCCGGTTGCCCGTATGCGCATATCGAATGGACAGCCCCGGTATTTGGCCGTTCTGGGATATGTAGTTCTGCAGATAGGATGGGTGCTTGAATGCCTGTGAAACAGTAAATCTCAGCGACTGGTTGGCGCTTAGCTGTTTTACAAGGCTTATGTGCGGAGATATGGTGCCGCCTGCCAGCGGATGGTGGTCATAGCGTGCGCTTAAAAAAAGGTTCAGCCGCCAGGGCAGGCTCCATCTGTCCTCCAGGTATATGCCGTAGAGGAACTGCTTGTGCCAGCTGCCATAGGAGGTTGCGCCCAGCCATGCCGAACGTATCTCCGCCCCTACAACTGTTTCATGGCCCAGCCATCTGAATTTGTGATAACCGTTGACATTAAGGTTGTCAAAATCCCAGTTGTGGTGCTGCTCCCTGAAATAATAGTTCAGTACGGCCGAGGAGTGGTGGTGACGCCACCATATATCGAGATGGGTGTCATCGTATGCAAGTTGCCCCCTGAGGAATGCATCCACGCCCTCTTGGTCAAAATCGGACAGGGAATACATAGGCAGGACGGCTATTTTTCCTGATGTCACCCCGAAGGACAGGTCTGCCCTCCTGCCCGGCTCCCAGCTGTAACCCAGTTCCCCGCTGAATTTCAAAAGACCCTTGACCTGGTTGCCGTGGTCTCCGGAAGAGCCCTCCTGGGTCCATCCGCCCAGTAGCTTGTAGGTCAGGCTGCCTATTTTTTTGCCGGCGTCAAAATTGTACAGTCCCGAATTGAAGGTGCCGGGCGAGGCCATGATGTCAATTCCGTCAATGTCTTCGGGCGCGCGGGTGATGATGTTTATGATCCCGGCAAAGGCATGGGAGCCGTAAAGGGCGGAGCCGGGGCCCCGAACAACTTCTATCCGTTCTATGTCATTGGGAAATTCCGGTATCAGGGAATACTGGTTGGAGTTGCGTTCGGGGTTGAAGATTGGCCTGCCATCCACCAGCATCAGCACATGATTGGCCTGGACCCCGTTTACCCCTCTGATTCCCACGTTTGGCCCTGCCGAGGATGCCTTGAATAAATCCACGCCTGCAACGAATCTGAGCAGTTCCGAAGTGCTGTTGAAACCGCTGTGAAGTATATCCTCACGGGTTATGATCGTTGATGTCGCAGGTGATTCCAGGACAGTTACCGCCTGGCGCGAGGCGGTAACCACCCTGGGAATGTCCTGGAAGAGCAGCATCTCTCCAGTCACTACCTCGGCCTGCGGCACGGCAGCGTTGGCGAGCAGGCCCAGCAGTGCCATGAACAGGCACGAAACAAGTTTTTGGGGCTGAATTCTGTCTGTTGTCGTAAACATGAACGGCTCCCGCTGGATATTCTGGTTTTGGACCTACTTGGAGCTGAGAGGCAGGGCCGACTGGCGGGATTGTAAAAAGATGCCGCTATGGCAGAGCAATGTTACAGCTTTGTAACATTTTTGTCGCAGCCATGCAATGAAAACAGACGCCATGCCGGCATGAATCCATCTGGTTGACGAATGGCCGGCCGTCCCTGTCCTTGTGAGTCGAGCCACTTTGGTTTTTATGTTATATAAAATGAGACATAATTCAATTTTTTTGTTCAGCCCTGCCGCACCCAGGCGCATCCCCGGGCGGCCCGGCGCATGCGGTCTGGTTCCCGGCCCTTCGGAACGGTTGCGCCGATCCGGCGGTTATGGATATCTGGATGCTGTTTCGGCGGAGAGGCCCGTGATTTAGGGCTGTTTTTCAGAGGTGTTGGTGGCATGATAGTTGGCGTAGGAACAGACATGGTGCATATCCCCCGTATAAGCGCCGTGTTCAAGAGATGGGGAAGCGGTTTCACACGCCGTGTATATTGCGTAGAGGAGCTCGCATACTGCCTTGGTCACCGTGATCCTGCCCAGAGGCTGGCCCTGCGTTTTGCCGCCAAGGAGGCATTTGTCAAGGCCCTGGGCACTGGCATAAGCGGCGGTATTTCCTGGAAGCAGATCTGTGTGGTGCGTGATGAGACCGGCAGGCCGTCAATTGTTCTGAACGGCATGGCTGCGCAAAAGGCTGAGGAGATAGGCATGCGCAGGTGCCATGTCAGCCTTACCCATGAACATGAATATGCTCATGCAATTGTAATTCTTGAGGATTGAGTTGACAAGGTGTGCGACATGTTGATACATTTCTGCAAATACCCGGCCTGTAACTGTGGAGTACGCCGGTCCGCGTGGCCAACGCGTGTATCCGTGAATCCGTTCCCTGACAAGGACAGTTTGCGCGGACCTGCTCGAAGCCGCAGGGCCTGGGGGTAATAATTTGTCAAGCCTGTAATTTTAATCCCGATTTTCGGGGTCGGGAAAGTTTTTCAAGGTTCACTGTTCGGGTGCGGCAGGAAAGATCCGGCTGGCAGAACAGGACATACTAAAGTTCATGAGCAATCAGCGCAAGGAGGGAGTTGGTAATGGGCGACAAACCATTCATTTTGTGGTTCAAGGAAATTGGAATCCAGGATGTTCCGCTGGTCGGGGGGAAAAACGCATCTCTCGGTGAGATGTATCAGCACCTGACGGACAAGGGCGTCAAGGTTCCGAACGGATTTGCAATTACCGCTGCGGCGTATCAGCATCTGCTCAAGGAGGCTGGCATCGAGCAGGCGGTGCGTGATGCACTTGACGGACTGGATACCCACAACATTGAGGACCTTCAGGCAAGGGGACAGAAGGTTAGGGATATTATCCTGAACGCCAAGTTTCCGGCAGACCTTGAGGAGGCCATCAATGCAGCCTATGCACAGATGGAGGAGGAATATGGCAAGAATGTGGATGTGGCGGTCCGCTCGTCTGCAACCGCCGAGGACCTGCCTGATGCATCGTTTGCCGGTCAGCAGGATACCTATCTGAATATTACGGGAACAGATGCGCTGATTGACGCCTGCCACCGCTGTTTTGCAAGCCTTTTTACCAACAGGGCCATCTCCTACCGCCATGACAAGGGATTCGGCCATTTTGACGTTTATCTTTCCATTGCGGTCCAGAAGATGGTCAGAAGTGACAGCGCCAGTTCCGGCGTAATGTTTACAATGGATACCGAGAGTGGATTTGATGACGTGGTCTATATTACCGGAGCCTGGGGCCTGGGGGAGAATGTGGTTCAGGGCGCGGTAAACCCTGACGAGTTTTATGTCTTCAAGCCCACACTGAAGCAGGGCTTCCGTCCCATAGTAAGCAAGAAGCTCGGGCTGAAGCAGAAGAAGATGGTATATGCCAACAATCCCGAGGAGCCTGTCAGGAATGTCGAGACGACCCCGGCGGAGCGTTCGACATTCGTCTGCACCGATGACGAACTGCTGACCCTTGCCAAGTGGGCCTGCATTATCGAGGAACATTATGGAAAGGGCATGGATATCGAGTGGGCCAAGGATGGTGACGGCAAGACTGTTGGCACTGGCGAGCTGTACATCGTTCAGGCAAGGCCCGAAACCGTTCACTCCCAGAAGGATGTAAATTTCATGGAGACTTACGTCCTCAAGGAGACTGGTGACATCCTTGCCACCGGAAAGGCGGTCGGCGGCAAGATCGGGCAGGGCACGGTAAATGTAATCCAGGACGCCACTGAAATAACCAAGTTCAACAGGGGCGAGGTGCTGGTAACAGACATGACCGACCCTGACTGGGAGCCGATCATGAAGATCGCCTCGGCCATTGTAACCAACAGGGGAGGCAGGACCTGCCACGCGGCAATTGTATCACGGGAGCTGGGCATCCCCTGTATCGTCGGGACTGAAGACGGCACGGAGCGGCTGGCAACCGGCATGGAAGCGACTGTCAGCTGCGCTGAAGGCGAGGAGGGCAGGGTTTACAAGGGCCTTCTCAAGTACGAGGTGGAAAGAATAGACTTTTCCAATGTGCCCGAAACAAAGACCAAGATAATGATGAACGTTGGTATCCCCGAGCAGGCCTTTGTCCAGGGCCAGATTCCCAATGAGGGTGTCGGGCTCGCCAGGCTGGAGTTCATCATCAATTCATATATAGGAATACATCCGCTGGCCTTGCTAAACTATGATGAGCTGCAGAAGGTGGTTGACGAGATGGACCATTACGGGCTTGAGGCCGGGCCGGATGCTCCTGACCTGAGGGAGATTGTCGCTGCCATTGATGAAAAGACCGCGGCGTATTCCGACAAGTCCCAGTTCTTTGTGGATGAGCTTGCCCAGGGGATAGCCACTATCGCGGCGGGTTTCTATCCCAAGGACGTAATTGTGCGTTTGTCAGACTTCAAGAGTAACGAATATGCTAATCTCATAGGCGGCCAGCTTTACGAGCCCGAAGAGCACAATCCCATGATCGGCTGGCGCGGCGCGTCACGCTACTATGCCCCGGTGTTCGAGCCCGCCTTTGAGCTTGAGTGCAAGGCAATGCTGAAGGTGCGTAACGAGATGGGGCTCTCCAACGTAAAGGCCATGATCCCGTTCTGCCGTACGGTTGAAGAGGGCAGAAAGGTGATTGGCGTCATGGAGAAGTACGGGCTGAAACAGGGTGAAAACGGTCTTGAGATCTATGTAATGTGCGAGATTCCCTCAAATGTCATCCTGGCGGACCAGTTTGCCGAGGTGTTTGACGGTTTCTCAATCGGCTCCAATGACCTTACCCAGCTTGCCCTCGGGCTTGACAGGGATTCAGAGCTCGTATCCCATATCTATGACGAGCGTAACGAGGCCGTCAAGCGGCTCATCCGCCAGGTAATAAATACCGCCAGGGAGAAGAAGAGGAAGATCGGCATATGCGGCCAGGCCCCGAGTGATTTCCCGGATTTCGCGGCCTTCCTTGTTGAGTGCGGAATTGATTCCATGAGCCTGACCCCTGACACAGCGGTAAAGACCAGGCTGCTGGTGGCGGAAAAAGAAAAAGAGCTTGGCATCTCCTGATTAAGGATTTCTGTCATATCCATCCGTTTTGACGGTAAGGCTCAGGTCGGGCGTCTGTGTGGTGATACACCGCTTCAGGCGCCTCTGTTTTTGCCTGTTTGCCGTTTTGCGGGGCAGGAGACTGCCTGGGCCGGTTTAAATAAAACATCCAAGAGGAAGGCAGGGAAGTAAAATGAAGAAAGTAAAAATGGTATCAACACTTGTTGCAGTCGCGGCCTTGACTCTCCTTTGCTTTTCCGCCGCAATGCCCTCCGGGCACGGGGAGGCAGCCAACGCGCCGGGAAAAAAGTGTGATTTTGTACATGGAGCGCATCACGCAGCGCATGGCCCGGCAATGAAGCCGGTTGAGGCATTGCAGCGCATCATAGAGGGTAATGATGCCTTTGTCAGAAAACATGATGCAGGGTACTACAAGGCTTACGCCACGGCGCAGCATCCGTTTGTCACCATGATTACATGTTCTGACGCCAGGGTTCATCCCAGCGTGTTCATAAATGACCCGGTTGATAACGTATTTGTAATCCGGAATGTGGGAAACCAGATACAGAATTCATGCGGTTCCATTGACTATGGCATATATCATCTGCATACCCCCGTGCTTCTGATAATCGGGCATACCCACTGTGGTGCTGTGAAGGCGGCCATGGGCAACTACATGAATGAGAGCCCCTGCATAGTAAATGAGCTTAACGGTCTTCATCTGCCCCTCAAGCATGACGACGGCAATGGCAGCTTTGAAGAGCGCTGGCTCCTCAATGTGGAGCGGAATGTTGATTACCAGGTTGATTTCTGCATCAAAAAGTATGACAGGCTTGTCAATACAGGACAGCTTGCCGTTGTCGGAGCAGTATATGACTTCATAAATGCCTATGGCAGGGGTGAGGGACGTCTTGTGATAACGAATATCAATGGCGTTACAAACCCGGAGTGGATAAAGATAGCTCCGTTTATGAAACTGGTTGACGAAAATCTCAAAAACACGGTGGTGGCCAGGAAGACAGGGGGGCATTAGCCATCCGCCTTCGGGCCGGGCAATTTTTGAAGGGGCATGCCGCAGTGGTTGTGGTATGCCCCTTGCATTTTCCGGGATGTTCTGATCAAGACTTTTACTCCGGGGATTCATGACAGGAAAAGACCGCCGAGCCGACAAAAGCAGATCAGGTCCTGTATCACGCCGGGCGATTCTTGCCGCAGCGCTGGATTTTCAGGCCCCGGCACTGCCCAGGACCGTAAATATGGTTCATGCCCTTACCGCCGACCGCAATGCAGATGCCAGCGCCATAGCACGGGCGATCCTGACGGACTTCGGCCTTACGCTGCGGTTTTTCAGGATGATGAACTCCGCCTTTTTTTCTCCATACCGGAGGGACGTACTTTCCATTCGCTTCATGGTGGTGTTGCTGGGGCTGGATAATACCTCAAGGGTGGTGGCGTCTGTTCCACTGTTGAATCTGGATGAAGAGGAGACCGCGGCCAGGGTCATGGGTATGTGCCTTCTTGCCTCTGAGATTGCTTCCAGGTTGGGTGCCGCGTCTTCCATTGATCCCGAAGCGGCAGCTCCATGCGCCATGTTCGCATCTCTTGGTCACGTGGTGCTTGCCAGTGTCGTCCCGGAGGCATACAATCGTTTGTGGCATATGGAGACTTTCCCCTGGCGCCCGTCCTCGTTCAAGCGGACGGTTGGCTGGCAGCCGGCCGAGCTGGGCGTGCGGGTTGCAAGGGTATGGAATCTCCCCGCGCTTGTCAGG
>JALVQQ010000017.1 GCA_027025395.1 Deltaproteobacteria bacterium
CCTCCATGCTCTCTTTTTTCCAGGGGCTCCACAGCACAAAACCTGGTGCAGGTTCGGTCCATTCCCGGCGTTTCGCACGCCTGGCCTCAAACAAGGCCGCCGCTTCACTGAGGACAGGGTCGCCTTCCGCCCGGCCAGATGCTGCTGCGCATGAGGCGTCATCCGTCCGTTCCGCCGGTTTGCGGCTCTGATACTGCTCATATATTTGAACCCATTTCAGCAGCGGGAAAAAGAACCACGCATCCATTTCATCTTCAATGGCGTGATTAACAAGCTCCCGGTCAGGCCGGTCCCAGGCATTTTCAGGATTCCAGCCAGGATGACTGGCCAGTGCCAGCAAATCGCCCCTCGTCACATCCATTATCACCATTGATCCGGTTTCGGCCTTCAATCTCTTCATCTGGCGGGCCAGGTCTTCTTCAGCCCATAGCTGGATATCCTTGCTGATTGTCAGCGCAAGCCTGTTGCCGGCACTCGGCAACGGGCCTCCCCGCCTCGGGTTCCCGGCCCTGAGCATCAGGGTATCACTCAGGTATTCAATTCCGAAAAGGCCCTCTCCGTGGCGTCCCCTGAACCCAATGAGGGCCGCGGCAAGCGAACCGTAGGGGTATGAACGGCCCGGGCCGGAAGAAACGCCTGGCAGCGCCTGTCCATCTGTATTCATGGCGAGCACAATGCCCGCCCTGTCCACGATTACAGGTGTTTTCCATGCCTTCGGCAGTTCAGGCCCGCCAGCCCCGGTGTCAATGCGGCTGTCATCCGAAGACGCAGCGCCGCTTTCAGCCGGATGCACGGGTGAGTCCTTGTCAGGCAGGCATCCCCCCATGGACAGTAAAAAGCCTGATACAATCATTGCAAAAATTATGGTCAGCCTGCCAAACACCCTGAAACACCCCAGCCATAAACATTCCCAAGGGCAGGCCGCGGCACCCTGCACTCCGGACATATCTCATGCCGGCATCAAAGGCTTGCCCGGCATGACGCGGTATAACTTCAGCAATCCCGGTTCAGCTGGCCTGCAAATTTCCCTGCAGCCGGGTACATGGCGCAGCGGTTACAAACCAGTACAGTGAAGAAATACCTTGCAGTTCTCCAAATACCTGCCAGATCCGCCAGCTCCGCGGCTGCTGCCCATCAGGCAGATGCATCAGTTCAGAGTGACCACCTGGCCGGCTCCTGGACGGTGCAGCCCAAGCCTGAGGCCCAGCCTTGCAAGATTTTTCCTGTCCAGCATGGCTGCCTCCTGCTCTGACAGACTCCTGTGGGCACTGTCCAGTTCAGCACTCCGGGCCTTCAGCATTGCAATCTCTGCCGCCAGGGTCCGCACCTCATAACTGGTCCACAATCCAAGCCCGAAAAGCAGGACAGCCGCCGCCACCCCCAGCAGCTCCAGCCTGCCGAGGCGCATCCTGGCCCTGCTTCTTGCCCTGTAGGGGGCCCTTCCAACGGCTGAAGAACGATATGTTCCGCGTCCTGTTCCCCTGATTGTAGCTGCCCTCATATTCATGACCCGTCCCTCGTTTTATGAATTTTCGCCTGAATTGAACCCATCAACTCAGGCTATGCTGATTTTTTCGCTTTTTCCGCGCAACCCTCAGCTTTGCGCTCCTTGCCCTGGGATTCGAGGCAACCTCCTGGTCTCCAGCGGTTATCGGCCTTTTGGTAAGGGGCTCCAGCCCCGGATCATCCCGGAAGGCAAATTTCACCAGCCGGTCCTCAAGTGAATGGAAAGAAATTACACAGAACCGTCCTCCCTCGTTCAGGCAGCCGGGAAGCACCGAAAGCGCCTGTTTCAGGTTATCGAGTTCACGGTTCACGGCAATGCGCAGGGCCTGAAACGTGCGGGTTGCGGGGTGAATTCTTCGGGAATGAAATTTCCTCGGAATTGCCCGCGCAACGAGCCTGGCCAGCTCTCCGGACGTAAGTATCGGGGCTTTTCCCCTTTGCTCGACAATACGCCGCGCAATCCGTTTGGCCCACCGCTCTTCACCGTAGCTCCGGATCAGCTCGGCAAGCCCCTCTTGCGGCATGTTGTTGACAAGATCACTGGCCATGACCGAACCGAACCTGTCCATCCTCATATCAAGCGGCTCGTCGGTGTTGAAGCTGAAACCTCGCCCACTCCGTTCCAGCTGATATGAAGACAGCCCCACGTCAAGCAGTATGCCATCCACGCCGTCTATTTCATTGGCGAGCAGCACCTCGGGAATATTGACAAAATTTGACTTGACCAGCAGCGTTTTTTCATGCCAGCCGGCAAGCCGGCGTGACGCAATTTCAAGGGCACCGTCATCCCAGTCAACTCCGACTACCATCTTCAGGTCAGGGCACGCCTTTAACATTGCCTCCGCATGCCCTCCCATGCCCACGGTTCCATCCACATAGATACCGCCGGGACGCAGGTCAAGGCCGTCCAGGACCTCTTCAGACAATACGGATACATGTACACTGCTGTTATCCACCGGCTCCCATCTCTGCAAAGATATCAGTGCTGATCTGCTCAAACTTGTCCCTCGTTGACGCGAGCTCTTCGTCCAGCCGCTCCTTGCTCCAGATTTCAAAAAAATTAAGCATGCCGCTCAGTACTACTTCCCTGTTGAGACCGGCTTCCTTTCTCAATACCGCAGGTATGAGGATTCTGCCCTGTGCATCCACGGGACATTCGACCGCCGCCCCAAGAAAGTACCTTTTAAAGGAAATAATATGAGCAGGACCGAAACTGTAGGCTGCAAACTGCTCTTCAATCTTCCGCCACTCTTCAAAGGGGTATGCCGCAAGACAGGAAGGGAGGTTGGTGACTATGAGCTTGTTGTCATAACCTGCCTTTAACACGTCCCTGAAACGGGCCGGTATGCTGAGACGGCCCTTTGCGTCAAGCACATGAGCCGATCTTCCCCTGAACATAAAACGTATGCCCCTTTATCCCACTTTATACCACTAAATACCACTATATGGAAAAGCCGTGCAAGATGTCAAGGGAATAAAAATATTTTTTTGTCATCTAATACTGTGTAACCACTGACATATCGCCTGACGGCCCACATAATGGACAAACAGGGCGAACCAACCACTATATATTGAAGAATCATCATGAAAAATCAGCTGCACCGAAACTTTTGGGAGAGGAGCAGCAGGCCTGCTTCCCAGGCAGAGGTGATTAAAAAAGCTGGACTATTCCTGGCGAAGCTTATTGACAGGCCACAAAATTATGTCATATCTTATTGAAATAATGGGTTTTTCAAAAACATGACAAAGCATTTTTTCAATACTTTTTCTCCGGGAATCTACTGTCTGCAAGCACCTGAACATATATTCACCAAAAGGAACAAACCCAACCGGCACATCCCCGACGACATCGAAAAACCCCGCACAAAGCGGTTCAACGCGGTGGTGCAAAGTGGGGAAGCAAAGTGGTACAAAGTGTATGGTGTATCAAGGATGCGGGAACAACCGGATCACTGCCGCACAAGAACTGACTGGCAGTGCCGCTACGTGCCGCAAGCAGCCATTTCAGGAGAACAGCACGATGATACCTGGTAACATACGGAAAACGGCTGGAGGATGCGCCTGTGTCCAGCGAATATTTGTTGTGGCCGTCCTCTTGCTTCTTGTCACGAAAACCTCCCAGGCGGCCGATGTTGAAAAAAACCGCGGCAACCGGGGGTGGATGCCTTTTTCCTTTGCGGTTATAGGAGACGTGCCAAGGCTTGGAGATCAGGGCCCGGATGCCCACTCATCTCCGCTGAAAGCATTTCTCAGCCTTGTTGACTCCATCAACCAAGACAGCACCATTGCATTCACCATCCACCTCGGTGACTTTAAAAGCGACCTGTTTCCATGCAGTGACCAGGTATTCAGGACATGGAAATGGGTCTGCATGCGTTTCAGCGCTCCGCTGGTCTATGTCCCGGGTGACAATGAATGGACGGACTGCTGGAAACAGGCCGCGGGTGGCTTCTCGCCTGAGGAACGGCTCCAAAGGCTCAGGGAGCTGTTTTTTGAACAGGGCCATGCCCTGGGGCAGAGAGGCGGGGAACTCGCCTATTTTAGCCAGAAAAATGCGGCAGGACAGGATGAATTCAGGCAATTTGAAGAGAATTTCAGATGGACCTACAATGGCTTGCTGTTCGTCGTGCTTAACGTACAGGGGAGCAATAACAACTATCCCGACCGGGAGTGCGCCGGAAAACGGCGCGGAGACCCTGATGAATTCATGAAACGCAACCGTGCATGCATCAGCTTTCTGCAAGACTCCTTCAGCCATGCGGCCTCCCAGGGGCTAAAGGGTATGGTTGTGGCCTTTCAGGGGAGTCCGCCGCAGTTTGAGCGCTTTTCACACCGTGCCGGAGAGGGGTTCAATGACCTCATACATTGCCTTGCCCATGAAACCGGCAAATTCAGCCGGCCAACACTCCTGCTGCACGGCGACACTCACTATTTCCGCATTGACAGGCCCCTGAAAAATGAACAGGGCCGAACGGTCAAGAACTTTACCAGGCTTGAAACTTTTGGTCTGGACAACTCGAGATGGATAAAGATCAAGGTGAATCAGAGAGCTTCCGCCCTGTTCTCTTTTCAAATAGTTGAAGTATCATCTCCCTGACGAGTTGCATATATTTCAAAGGACAATAAAATGGCTGCAGTACCTAACCATTTATTAACCAGACAGGTCAGGAAAATGAACAGAACTCTTTTTTTATACATTCTTGTCCCAATAACATGGTGTGCTGTTTTTCTGCTCCCCTTCCGCGCTGTAGCCACCCAGGATACAGGTTCGGAGATTTCCAAAAGCCCCTACTCGGTCATTATAAAAAACGACCCTTTTGACCAAAAACGGGGAGCTGGCGATACCGGCATGACAAATGGAGGCGAGGGGCACGGCGCGGGTGATATAAGGGAAAACTATATTCTCTACGGAACCATAATAAGTGGCGGAGTCAAAAAGGCATTTTTAAAGCCCAAAAAAACCACCCGGCGCAAGCCAGTCAGGACTGGAGAAAAGAAAAAAAGTCATGACCAGTACCGCACGGTAACTGAAGGAGACTTCATAGATGGTTGTAAGGTGGAAAGCATAACGTCACGCGGGATAGTGATTGCCTCAGGAGGCCATACAACAACCATTACCGTCTTTTCAGGCAACAAGACCGGGAGAAAGGCTAACAAGCCCGTGGCGCTGCTCACAAAGCAGCCGGCAACGCCGGAATCGCACATAACAGGCAATACAGATCAACAGGTCCGTGGCAAGGGTGCTTCCAGGACTCCTGCCCTTCCCAAAAAAGGAAACGCAGCAGCCAAGGGCGCGACCCGCAAAAACAGCACGAAAACAACCAAACTGCCCCTTTTCGGCAGCTCTGCCACCATCCGGCCGCCACATCCTGCTTCCGCAGGCAATGGGATGAACATCTTCCAGCAGCTTCTTCAAAAAGCAAGCGAGGGGAGGACTGGCCAAAATCCTTTTGGCAATAAATAGCAGCGTTTTTTGTCCAACCGTCCAAACCACACAAAACAGAAAGCCGGAGCACTCTGCATGGCCTTGCGCTCCGTCTTTAAGACACATTTTTCACAACAGGAATGCCCTGATGCCAGGCGCACTGGCGTCAGAAGACATATATAGAAAAATATGGAACACCTTATACTACCATTTACCTCGGAACAGAAAATCGGCAGTGGCGCTGTTCTGGTCCTTGCCCCACATCCAGATGACGAAATCTTTGGTTGTGGAGGGGCCATTATCAAGCATGTCAGGGCAGGTGATCCGGTGCATGTCATCATAATTACGGATGGCGGTTTCATCCTATCAGATGACCACGACCCGGAAACATACGCCGAGACCCGGAAACAGGAAAGCCTCAGGGCCGGAGAAATGATAGGCTACAAGCCTGAATTCTGGGAACTTGAGGACAGGAATATCGAGTATGGTGAAAAATTCATAAGCCGCATTTCCGAAGTACTGTCAAATCTTGATATAGACCTGCTGTATGCGCCATCGGTAATGGAGATGCACCCGGACCACAGGACTGTTGGCATGGCTGCAGCCGAGGCGACACGCCGGAGCCGAAAAAACATAAAACTTGCATTTTATGAAATAAGCTTTCCCCTGCACCCCAACCTCCTGCTGGACATCACGGATTCGCTTGAGCTCAAGAAGAAGGCTGTAAACTGTTTCACATCGCAGCTCAGGCAGCAAAACTATGAAATACATGTAGAGGCGCTTAACCGTTACAGGACATACACGCTCCCGCCCGAGGTGAAGGCCGCCGAGGCCTACTTTGTAACAGGCTCGGAGGAGCTTGCCGCCAACCCCTCCGCACCCTACAGGTCTGAAAACTCCATTGTCAAATTGCCGGGCCTTGACATCCGGGCGGCAGATGCCCCAAGGGTAAGTGTAATTGTTAGAAGCATGGGCAGGACAGAGCTGCTTTCCTGCGCCCTGGAATCAATAGCCCTGCAGACCTACCCGGCTATAGAAGTGGTGGTGGTCAACGCCCTTGGTGCCGGGCATCCAGACCTGGACAGATGGTGCGGACGCTTTCCCATGCGTCTCTGCGGCACCGGCAAGCCCATGCCAAGGAGCAGGGCTGCGAACTTCGGCCTGGACAACGCACAGGGCACATTCATCGTATTTCTGGATGATGACGACCTGTTCGCCCCTGATCATATAGCAACACTTGTAGAGGAAATCAGGAAAAATCCAGGTGCCCTTGCCGCATATACAGGTGTGGCAACACTGTTTCAGCAAACCGGAGAGGCAGGCAAGCCATTCAACCAGGATTTCGACCCGCTATATCTGCTGGCCAGCAACTATATCCCCATTCATTCGGTCATGTTTCACCGGAAGCTGCTGGATCTCGGCTGCAGATTCGATGAGGATATTGACCTCTATGAAGACTGGGACTTCTGGCTCCAGGTGGCGGAAAAGACTCCCTTAATTCATATTGACAAAATTACCGCAACGTACCGTCTGCTCCCTCACGGCTCAGACATCCAGCATGACACAGCTCATACCCGTAACGCCAGGCTCAAAATCTACAAAAAATGGAAAGAGCGCTGGAAAGATGAACAGCTTGCAGAACTTATGCAGCAAATTTACCAGAAAAGGGCTCTTGAGCAGGCAATAAAAGACAAAAAGGCCGAACTTGCAGCTGCCTCGGAGAGCATCGCCACGCTTCAGCAAATCGTGGAGGCCAGGGATGAAACCATACAAAACCTCTATGGCAGGATCGGACACAAAAAACAGAAAATAGAAGCTTTAAAGATGCACGTCTCCGCCCTGGAGGAAAATATTGACAGTCTTGGCCAGACTATTGCGAATCTCGAGGAGACGTTAGCGGAAAAAAACGCGGTCATTGAAAAGATAAATGGGGAACTGGAACAGCAGCGGGAACTTTCCAGACAACTCTCCATGAGCCTTGAGCAGGAAAACAGCGCCAAAAACGCTCTTGCCGAAAGCCTTTCAGCCAGGGAAACGGAAATATCACACCTCAGGAGACGCATACAGGATCTGGAAAACGAGATAGACCAGATACTTCGAAGCAAATCCTGGAAACTAACCGCGGTATTCAGGGCACTGCGCCGCCTGATTACCAGCCCTGGCTCATCTATGCAATCCGGCTCCCTTTCCACCATTTCGCAGAAACTGTGGCACGGACTTCCGGTTAAAACTGCGTACAAGCTCAGGCTTAAAGAGTATCTTTTTTCAAGACTTCCCTTTATCTTCAAACATACCCGGGCTTACCGTAACTGGCAGGGAACTTCGGTGACAAAATCAAACGGCAATAATGCTGACCAGGCCAGGTCCCTTGCCGAAATGCTTGAGCACAACCCGGTACAGTATGTGCCCCAAAGCGCATCCCCGCCTTTCCAGCCGAAAAATATCAGGCTTATAGCCTTTTACCTGCCCCAGTTTCATCCAATACCTGAAAATGACCGGTGGTGGGGAGAGGGATTTACCGAATGGACCAATGTCAAAGCCGCGCGACCTCAGTTCACAGGTCACATCCAGCCCAGAGAGCCGGGCGAACTTGGCTATTATGACCTGTGCGAAGACCCCTCGGTAATGAAGCGGCAGGCAGAGCTTGCCTATAAACACGGCATAGGGGGGTTCTGCTTCTATTTTTACTGGTTCAACGGAAAGAGGCTGCTTGAAACCCCGCTTCTGAACTGGCTTGAGAACAGGGACATCGACTTTCCCTTCTGCCTCTGCTGGGCAAATGAAAACTGGACAAGACGCTGGGACGGACTGGACCATGAGCTCCTTATAGGCCAGAGGCACTCCCCTGAAGATGACATTGCATTTATATCACACATTTCAAAATATCTGAAAGACCCCAGATACATACGCATCCAGGGACGGCCGCTGCTACTGGTCTATCGTCCCGGCCTGCTCCCCTCACCCCTGGACACGGCAAAGAGATGGCGGAAATGGTGCATGGAGAACGGGATAGGTGAGATACATCTTGCATACACACAATCCTTTGACAAGGTGGACCCGAAAAATTTCGGTTTTGATGCAGCCATAGAGTTCCCGCCAAACAACACCGGCGTTACCCCTCTGTCATTCAGGGACGAAGGGCTTATCAATGAAGACTTCCAGGGATATATCTATGACCTTGCTGAAATCGCATCCAGAAGCAGCAGCTATGATACGCCGGATTACGTACTTTACAGGGGAGTCTGCCCCTGCTGGGACAACACCCCCAGGCGCGGAAACCGTGCCACCATATTCCTGAATGATTCCCCGGAAAGTTATTCTGAATGGCTGCGCAACGCCGCCAGGGACACTGTCAGCAGGCTTGGAGCCGGTGAAAGGTATCCGGTGTTTGTAAACGCCTGGAACGAGTGGGCAGAGGGAGCATACCTTGAACCTGACAGTTCAAGGGGATACGCCTATCTCACTGCGACCCGGGATGCCCTTGAACAGGCAGAGGCAGGAGAGGGAAAAGAGAAACAGATCCTGCTGGTTGCCCACGACGCCCATCCTCACGGGGCGCAGAGCCTGATACTTCATATCGCGAAGATGTTGCGCCAGGAGTTTTCGTTCCATGTGCACATGGTCGTGCTTGAAGGCGGGCCGCTCCTTGAGGAGTATCAGAAACATGCCACCATATACAGCCTGGAGGGCGGAGATCCCAGGGGCAGGAAGGCCGACACCCTGGCATCAAGGCTCAGGGACATGGATATTGAGGCCGCAATATGCAATACCACGGTCACTGGTCTATTCTGCGAAACACTCAAAAAACACGGTTTCCGCATCCTGGCTCTCATACACGAGCTGAACAGCGTTATAGAAAACAACTCTCTGCAGGAACATGCAAGGGCCATTGCCCGCCATGCAGATCATGTGGTTTTCCCTGCACCTCAGGTTAAAGAGGGCTTTTTCTCTTTTATTGAAAGCCCGCCTGCCAAATGGAGCATCCGCCCCCAGGGGCTTTACAAGCGTAACAGGCTGGCCTGGCTCCCCAAGGATAAGTGCAGGAAAAAACTCCGCCAACGGCTGGGAATCCCCGGCCACGCCGCCGTGGTCCTTTCGGTCGCATATGGCGACCACAGGAAAGGTGTTGATATCTTCATTGAGTCAGCCCTTAAAGTGCTGAAAAAAAGCCCTGAAACCTTTTTTGTCTGGGTAGGCAAGCTGGACATAACTCTCGAAAAGGAACTGCACGCCTCCATAGATGCATCAGGGCACGCTGACCGGTTTATTTTTCCCGGCCTGGACTTTGATACAGACCTCTACTATGCGGGAGCAGATCTCTACGCCCTGACCTCACGGGAGGATCCGTTTCCAAGTGTGGTAATGGAGGCGCTTGAGGCGCGTACACCTGTTATTGCTTTTGCAGGCACGGGCGGCAGTTCCGGCCTGATTGACCGTGGTGCCGGAATACTCGTCCCGGCATTTGATACGGATGCCTACGCGGAGGCCGTTGCCGGCCTGCTCAACCAGCCGGGAAAACGCATTGAGATGGGAACGAGGGGAAGGGAAATTGTGCTGCGTGAATACTCCTTCAGGCATTACATCTTCGACCTGCTGGAACTTTCCGGCATGCCCGTCACCAGGATTTCCGCCATTGTGCCCAATTACAACTATGCCGGGTATCTCCGGGACAGGATCAAATCCATCACCAGTCAGACCTGGCCTGTTTACGAACTGATCATACTTGACGACGCATCAACAGACGAAAGCATAAAAATAATAGAAAACATCCTGCCTGAACTGGACCTGGACTGCACCTTCATACCGGCAGAATCCAACTCGGGCAGTCCCTTCAGGCAGTGGCTCAGGGGTGTGGAAGAGGCCCGCGGTGATTTCATCTGGATTGCAGAGGCCGATGACCTTGCATCGCCTGAATTTCTTGAGGAGGTAATCAAACCCTTTTCCCATCCGGATGTGGTCATGAGCTACTGCCAGTCAAGGCAGATAAATTCATCAGGAGAGGTAATATGCAATCACTACCTTGACTATGTATCAGACATTTCCAGGACCAAATGGCTGTCATCACATATCAGCCACGGCATTGAGGAGATCCGCACCTGCCTTGCGGTAAAAAACACCATTCCCAATGTCAGCGCCGTTGTTTTCCGCAAGGAAGTTATTCTTGACGTGCTGAAAAACAATATTGATGAAATCAGCAGCTACAGGGTCGCAGGGGACTGGCTGACATATTGCATGGTGCTTGAAAAAGGCCGTATCGCCTTTTCACCCCGATCCCTTAATTCCCACCGGAGGCATGATGATAGTGTCACGATTGCCAGCTTCAACATATCGCAGCTTGAAGAGATAATGTCCGTGCAGAAAAAGATATTTGAAACCTTTGACGTGACAAAAGAGACAGCAGACATGGCACACTCATACGCCAGGCACCTGTATCACCAGTTCGGGCTGCCAGACAACAAGGCACCGGACATAACCGACCATCCGAGGCTGGCTGGCTACTTGCTGAAAAATGCGTAAGACTTGCCCGAGCTTTGCAAACAGGGTCAGCGGGTTGAGCAGTTGAATAGTGGTCTTTTAAATACAGAACAGGCCCGGCGCATAAAAAAATCTTGTGCCGGAGATGGAGGCCCGCGCCTCATTCTCATGGCCACCTATAATGGGGAAAAATATCTTGAAAAACAGCTTCAAAGCATCGCAGAGCAGTCCGGGGGATGGTGCATTATTGTACGGGATGATGGCTCAACGGACCGCACCCCGCATATCCTTGAAAGCCATGCCAGCACCCAAGAGGCATTTGTAATTTTACAGGACGACCTGCCACAAATGGGTCCATCGGCAAACTTTGCCCTGCTGCTCAGGGCCGCCGGGGAGCTTGACGCTGCATACTGCGCACTGGCGGACCAGGATGACATATGGCATCCAGCCAGGCTCTCTGAACAGCTAAACCGGATGCGGAAGGCGGAGGAAAGGTCTCCTGGCGCGCCGGTGCTTGTCTATTCGGACAGTGAGGTGATAGACACCACCGGCAACCTGATTCACCGCTCATTCATGGAATACCAGGGCATACATCATGAAGAAACCGGGGCGCTGAACGTACTGCTGTGCCAGAATTTTGTAACAGGAAACACGGTGATGACAAACAGGCCCCTGTTGAAACTAGCGGTTCCCGTACCAGGCACGGCTCTCATGCATGACTGGTGGCTTGCCCTCTGGGCTGCCGCGCTGGGCAGGCTTGAATTCATTGACAAGCCGCTGGTAAGCTACAGGCAGCACGCCAAGAACGCCGTTGGAGCAAAAAACCTGGCAGCTTTTCTTAACCCGTTCAGAACAGACTGGATCAGGCAGTGGAAGGCCGGTTTTCATAACATGATACGCTCCTTTGACCAGGCAGAAGCCCTGGGCGGCAGGCTTAAGGAAATACACCCTGGGCATCCCGCCCTGCCTGTGATAGAAGGTTACGCATCGCTGCCTGCCAAAAATATCGTGGCGCAGCTTAAATTTTTGACTCAGAATGGAATACGCATGCAGTCCACAACCCGCCGCCTGCTGATGATTACCAGGCTGCTTGCCATGTTTTCCCGCCAGAAGGCGGCATGAAAACAGGAAGACCGGTTGGAACCGTCAATAAATGGTTTAAATCAGGAGGCTCTTAGGACATAATCAAAACATGAGAACAGACATGAAGATCTCGAACTTGATAGAAATCCTGCGGCAAGAACTTCCAGAGTTAAAACGAAAATACCACGTTGAAAACCTTGAAGTGTTCGGCTCGTATGCGCGTGGAGAGGAACGAGAAGGTAGTGATTTGGATTTGCTCGTTGAATTTTCAGAGATACCAGGGTTATTCAAATTCATCGAATTAGAAAACTGTTTGTCAGACAGATTGGGGGTGAAAGTCGATCTGGTTATGAAAGACTCGTTACGATCAGCAATAGGAAAACGGATCCTCGGCGAAGCTCAATCAATATGAAATCAAAGCGTGTCTACATTGACTACTTGAATGACATGGTGAACAGTGCTGAAAAGGCAATGGAGTTTGTGGCAGGTATGAACGGCGATGAATTCCATGGAGATGAGAAGACGGTTTTTGCAGTGATCAGGGCATTGGAGATCACAGGTGAAGCAGCGAAAAAGATACCGAACGAAATCCGAAACAAATATACAACGATACCGTGGCGTGAGATAACAGGGATGAGAGACAAGCTCATTCACGATTACTTCGGTGTGAACTTGCAATTGATATGGAAGACGGTACAACACGATCTCCCTGAGTTGCTACCCAAGTTGAGAGAAGTTGTTGAACAAGAACGTATCGAGTGACTACAAGGTATGAATCGTCTCAAAGTCGGCTTATCAATTCAGAAGCACAAAAATATAATTACCAAAACTACCAATGAGCAGCTCTGCACATACAACTATCAAGACTAATAACTGAAATATCATGCATCCTGTTAGAACCGCACAAAGGGCTGTTACCATACCTGTCGAGTTTCTCGCCAGCATTGCAAGGCACCAGACCCTCCTGAAAGAATTCATAAAAAAGGAAATTCGCAGCAGGTTTATAGGGTCCCTGGCAGGTAAACTGTGGCTTGTAATCACCCCGTTAAGCCAGATAGTCATTTTCTATTTCGTATTCGGCGTAATTCTCAAAATGCGGCTCTCTGCAGAACTGGCAGGGACACAGAATTTTGTTGCATTTCTGCTGGCCGGTCTGCTTCCGTGGATTGCGTTTTCCGAGGCTGTTTTAAGGGGAACGGGCATAATACTGTCCAATGCGGAAATTATCAAAAAAGTGGTAATGCCCGTAGAACTGCTGCCATTTGTTGAAGTTACAACCAGTTTCATCCTTGGCTACATAGGTTTTGCCCTTTACCTGGTCTATCTTGCCTTCAAAGGTTATGCAGACATCACGTGGCTCATGCTGCCTTTAGTCATTGCGCTCCTGTTCCTCTTTACCGCAGGGCTTATCACCTTTCTTTCGGCCATTACTGTTTTTTTCCGGGATACCCAGCAGTTGATGAACCTTGTAATCCAGGCATGGTTCTATCTGACCCCCATCATCTATCCGGTATACATGATCCCGGCGCGTTATGCCGACTGGATAAAGATCAACCCCATGTATCCGTTTATTACACTTTTTCAGGAAATTTTACTCAAGCATCAGGTCTCCTGGTTACTGCTGGCAACTTCGTCAGGGCTGGCCATTGTCTCATTTGCCGGAGGCAGCCTGTTTTTCTACAAACTGAAACATTCATTCAGTGATGTTCTATAAAAATTCATCCGGTAACTCCCGGTAAGACTATTCAGAATACGTTAACAGTAACATGCAGGTACACCCTGCGCGGCTAATGCCAGGTCTCATCACAGTCAAAATTGCCCCGTACCACTTTCAGCAGCAGCGGATCATTTGAAATCAACTCCAGTTCCGCAGAGCCTGCTTGCCGGTTCCTGCAAAGCACCAGGGGGATAGTAAGCTCCTTGCCCTCATACCTCGCATAAATCAGCTGCCCATTATCCGCCACAGAGGGATTCGCAATATCATCATATTTTTCAAGCATGAAGATATCGGGCCTGATCCTCTTAAGCACAACACTGGCAAATGTGTCAGGTATTACAGCGAGCTTAGGAATAAAAAGTTCCCCGCTTTCAGGATTAAACCGCGCAGCCACTTTCCGCAGCCTGCCGCCGCATAGCCTGTTCAGAAAAACTGCCTTGCAGTCCCTGTATTGACCGAGAGCCCCGGCGGTTTCCTGCGTCTCATCATTTTTTCCGCCTGAAAAAAGTTCACAAACACCCGGACCAATGGCGACCTGCTCCAGTGAATCAAATTTTCCAATGTCTTTTAACCTGCAGTTGTCTCCTCCGGCTATCACTTCAACGCCATCAAGGGAAGCGGCTGGCCTGACCAGCAAAAACCTGTCCTCTGGCATCAGGTAAAGCTGACTGCAGACCAATGTATCAGGCATCACTGCGGCATTTGCAATCTTGCCCTCATCAGTAATCAGAACCAGCAGGGACATATCCTGCGCGAACCTGGAATGTTCAACCGGCACACCATCCATGTAGAGAGGCAGGGACATATCGCCGACAATCATTGTATCATTACCGGCATATCCCATCACCGTCTCTCCCTGACAGAGCCGGAAAGACGGCTGTGAGAACCAGCGGGTATTTATATAGGTTACTGCGTCAAGGAGCCCCGGCGTCCTTAAATCTCTAATGCCTGAGCCTTCTTCAAGCAAATTTTTACCTACCAGAAACTGCGCATCCGTGGCCACATCAAGCAGATGTAGCAGCGTTGGAGCAATATCAAGCTGGGTTGCATTGACACTTACGCGGCCCTGACCGGAACCAAGGGCAAGAAAAAGCAGTTTCCTGTCATATTCAGGAGGATAGAGTGGCTCCGCATCGTTCCGCATTGCAAGATGATCGCTCATAATGGCCACAACTGTGTTCCTGAAGGCAGGATTGCCGGATATCCTTTTAATAAATTTTCCTAAAAGTTGATCAGTGCAGTGCACAGCGTCAAGGATACTGTTTCCATGAATGACATTATAAGGAGAACATGAAGGCGACGGACGCCCTTCAGGATGGTGTGTATCTACTGTCAAAAGGGTAATATTAAACGGCCTGCCAGATGCAGCAAGGCGCTCAAAATCCTCTGCCGCCATATCGAAAAGTGATTCATCGTACAATCCCCATCCCCAGTAAAAATCGGGATTTTCAAGCCGGGAGCACAGTTCGTCAAATCCGTAAACATAATCATAACCATGCGCCTTAAAAAAACGGCCCTTTCCTCCGTACCGCTTGCTGGCCCCGCCCAGGAACTCCTGCACATAGCCCGCACGGTGCAGGATGTCTCCAAGGCAGGTTGCACTGTCCAGGAAACCCCGGGCCATAATATCATTGTGACCGGCAAGCACGTCATCCCACAAAAGCGGCGTGCCACACTGGCTGGATACAATTCCTCCCATTGTCCAGCCACTTCCTGCGGTCTGCCTGAGATTTTCAAAGACAAGCCCCTTTTCAGCCAGATTATCAAGCTCAGGTGTAAGCCCTGGGAATATCGACTTTTCCGTATATATCCGCTCCAGGCTTTCGAGATAGACAAGAACAAGATTCTTCCCTGCCCGTGCAGAAAAATTATTATTGGACAGGGCCTTTACATTCAGCCCCAGGCGCAAAAAATCCTCCTTTGTCATGGCCTTGACAGCATCTGAAGCGGAACGGGAATGCACCAGCATATATGAGGCCATGTCCCGCACAGAGTATTGAAGAACCGTACCGGCAAGCAGTCCTGCCACAAGCATATGGGCGGGGATGGAGGAAAATTTTTTTTTCTTTACGCTGAACCAAATGAGTATCACAAGGATTGATACCATAACGGTGAACAGCACCACGAGACCGGGATATGCGCGCCAGCCCACAACAAGATTATCCAGTGAGAGATGGAAAAAAAATCTGCGGTTAAAGCTGCATCCCTGGAAATAATATGAACCGGCCTGGAAGAAACCGAGAAACCACAGCGGCACTATCAGAAACAAGGCCAGCAGGAAACGCATGGCATGGGTACGAAGCCTTGAAGCCAGGGCAACGGCACAAAACCCTGCCATGCAGCCTGAACCTGCCTGCACCAAAAGCCAGGAGGGGCTTCTGCTGGCCATATAATAGAACGACATAATTGCCGGCAGGGCTATTCCTGCAAGGAGCAACATAATTATTATACCGTGTGTGTGATTTATCTTTTTATATTTCATAGTTACCGCCTTTTGGCGTAAATATTAAATCTGTGAAAATTTTTATTGTGGCTGCCTGGATGATACCGCCAGATACAAACACCGTTGATATCGCAATAGGTAATACCATAACTTGTCAAAACAAGTTGCATTTCAGACAGCGTATCATATACTCCCGAAACGTAATTTCTCAACAAATCCGTATAATGCGGCGGGAGATACCCAAATTATCTTTTCTTCAAAAAAACAAGACCATAAATCCTCCTGGTCAGTCACGAGATTTTTTGGACAGGACAGGAAAGCGGAAACCACATCGCGATGTTGGCTATCAAGGCAGAAAATCTGACAAAAATTTACAAACTTTATAATGCCCCGCAGGACAGGCTTAAAGAACTGTTTTTACGCAGGCCATACCACCAGGCATTTAAAGCACTTGATAATTTTTCAATCGAGGTGCTGAAGGGACAGACACTTGGTATTATAGGTGACAACGGTGCAGGTAAAAGCACCTTCCTGAAGCTTCTTGCAGGGACCCTGGCGCCCACGTCAGGTAATCTGTCAATAAACGGGCGCGTGGCCGCGCTGCTTGAACTGGGCGCAGGCTTCCATCCCGACTTTTCAGGCAGGCAGAACATATTCCTCAATGGAGCGCTTCTTGGCCTGTCCGACAGGGAAATCGCTGAAAAACAGGATGAAATAATTGCATTTGCTGAACTGGAAAATTTTATTGAACAGCCCATCAAGACCTATTCCTCAGGCATGTATGTCCGCCTGGCGTTTTCAATAGCCACCAGTGTTGACCCTGATATACTTATAATTGACGAAGCCCTCAGTGTAGGAGACAGGAAATTTCAGAAAAAATGCATTGACCGCATGATCGAATTCAAAGAGAGCGGCAAGACAATCATCTTCTGCAGCCACAGCATGTACCATGTCAATCAGCTCTGCGAGCATGCGGTATGGATACAAAATGGCAGGCTGCTCAAACAGGGCAAGGCCGTGCAGATAACAGCGGATTATGAAGACTACTGTACCGAAAGGAATACGGCCACTACTGAAGAAGAAACTGTTGTTGAAGAGAGGACAGAGTACGCCATACGCATCAAAAAAATCATCATTAACGGCACTGAAGATGAATTAATGGTGGAAACCGGGGATAATCTGGACATCGCCATAGAATACGAAAGTTATACAGATGACCCTTTCATATTCGCTATTGGCATAAAGCGTAACGATGAATTAATTGTTAATGCAATTTCAATGGCCTATGACCAGCTTCCTCCCCTGACCCACCGGGGAAAAGGGACGGTGACAAGCAAATACGCCAATATTCCACTCCTTCATGGTTCATATTACGCAGTGGCAATGGTACTGGATGAACATGGCCTTCATCTTTACGACCAGAAAACCTCCAGCAGGATATCCATTAAACCTCACAGTGAATGGAAACCGGAATTGGGTCTGATAAGAATAGACCATGACTGGCATTTTTAGACTGAGGAGCAGCCATATCACTCATTTATGACGGTTCCAATCCTTAAAAACAAAATATGAAGAAACAGGCGCTTATAATAGGCGCCGGGCCTGCAGGTCTTACGGCAGCATATGAACTCCTCCGGCGCACAGACTCTGTCCATCCCGTTGTCATAGAGGCAGAACCGCAGCCAGGCGGCATATCCAGGACACTGAACTTTAACGGCTTCAGACTGGATATAGGAGGACACCGCTTTTTTTCAAAGTCGGACGAAATAATGAAGTGGTGGTTTGATATGCTGCCTCCCTCGGGCACACCCTCCAGGCAGGATCCGGAAATAGGGACGGATCTCCCATTCTTCCCCAATGGGCCTGATCCGCTCACTGAAGACGATGTCTTTCTGATCAGAAAGCGTCTTTCCCGCATACTCTTTGAAAGAAAATTTTATCCCTATCCCATTGATCTCTCCACCCAGACCGTAAAAAACCTGGGCATTTACCGTACCCTCAAAATAGGTCTTGATTACCTGCTTGCCGCGGCATTTCCCCTCAAGCCTGAACGAAACCTTGAAGAATTCCTCATCAACAGGTTTGGGAAATCTTTATACCGGCTGTTTTTCAAGGACTACACCGCCAAGGTCTGGGGCAGACAGTGCAATGAAATAGAAGCAAGCTGGGGGGCACAACGGATAAAGGGTCTCTCAATAAAAAAAGTGCTCCTGAATGCCATAAACCTCAACAGGGACAGCAAGCAGATAAGCCAGAAGGATCTGGAGACATCACTGATAAACTACTTCCTGTATCCAAAGTACGGACCGGGGCAGTTATGGGAGAAGGTCTCCAGGGAGGTGGTGAAGAGGGGTGGAGAAATATCATTTTCCAAAAAGGTTGTCAGTCTGTTTTGTGAGGGCAGCAACCTCAAAGGGGCATTGATAGAGGATACAGGGACAGGAGCCACCACCCGAATCCCCATAGACTACTGTATTTCAACTGCTCCAATCAGTGAACTTGTATCAGGCATGGACGCTTCGTTGCCTGAAAAGGCCAGGGCCATCGCCTCAGCTTTGCCTTACAGGGATTTCATCACTGTAGGTATATGCCTCGACGATGCCAACCTTCCCAACCTCAGGGACAACTGGATTTATATACAGGAACGGGATGTCAAGCTCGGACGCATCCAGTTATTCAGAAACTGGAGTCCGTTTCTGGTGCCAAGGTCAGATGTTATATGGCTGGGGCTGGAATATTTCGCCAATGAAGGCGACGAGCTCTGGAGCAGAAACAGTAACCGGATGAAGGCCCTGGCAGTGGAAGAGCTTTCCCGCCTTGGCATTATCAAGGACCCGGCCTGTGTCAATTTCGCCAAAACCGTCAAGGTGAAAAAGGCATACCCGGCCTATTGGGGCAGTTATACGGATTTTCACCAGTTGCGTGGCTACCTTGACAGAATAGAAAATCTTTTCCTTGTGGGCAGAAACGGTATGCACAGATATAACAACCAGGACCATTCCATGCTATCTGCCATGGAAGCAGTAAAAAATATCGTGGAAGGTGTAACCGAAAAGGATAACATCTGGAATGTCAATGCCGAAGAAGCCTATCATGAAAAAGGGAATTTGCAGTAATACCCTGAAATCTCTTTTACCTTCCCTGCTTTTTTTATCTTTTTTCCTGTTTATTTACAGACCGGCCAATCTGTTTCCTGAATATTACTCAATAACCGCATCAATTTACCTGGAAACCTCGGAAACCGGTTTTACAGCACTGTCCTGTGGCGGCAAATCAGCCGGAAGTGATAACCAGGCACGGGCCAGCCTGTACGGCACGGGCCATTACATGCTTCAGATAAAACCGGGTTCACGCATTGACAAGATCTATTTTCTCCCCCTGAACCACAGGGGCCAGGTAACAATAAAAAAGCTTGAAATAAGCTGGTTTGGCCACCTGGAATCTGTAACAGGCCGGAAACTCTTTGCAAGGCTCAATCCAGGCCCCGGAATACAGCTTTCCAACCTCGGGGATGGCGTGTCAATTGAGTGCCTTGATGATAACGCTTTTATCACCATTGCAAAACCTGCCGCATTGCCAAATCATTCGCCATTCACGAGTCCGGTGGTAGTGGCAACCTACGCTTTCCTGCTGACTATTATTATCTCTGTCCTTGTCTTTTACTGGAAACAGTGCGCACCCTTGATCGTGGCAGGGCCAGACACCCCCTCAGACCCCTGTGACCTGCTGAAATACAGAAGAAATGATGTTCGGAAAGGGGCCGTATTCCTTTTTCTCGCTGTAAATCTTCTCTTTTTCAAGGTTATTTACTGCAATTTTTCAATGGTTTCAGCTCCGATGTACAATTTTGACCAAGAACCCTTGAAGAATGTCGTGGATGGACGGGGATACAACCTTGATCCACTTGCAGGCTCTTCCATTGAAGGCACCGGTCTCCGGTTTACCAGTCAGGCCCTTTTCAAGGAACATACACTGCCTCTGTGGAACCCTTACGAAGGTGCCGGTCAACCCTATGCCGCTGACGGCGAAGTGGCGGCACTGTCCATACTTCAGCTGCCGCTTCACCTGGCCCCAAGCGTTAAGAACTGGAATTTGTTCGTTGTTTTACGAAGTTACCTGGGAGCTTTCTTCGCTCTATTGTGGCTTATCTCACTGGGAGTAACACTGCCTGCCGCACTTATCGGCTCAACGGCGTTTGCCTTTACCGGCATGTTCATCTTTTTCGCCAATCTCGTGCACCTGAACGGCGCAATATTTGTTCCGCTCATTTTCCTGGGGGTTGAGGCAATCAGATCCAGGATAACATGGAAAAGATTCCTGTTTTTGTCCGTCTCCACAGCACTCTGCATAAATGGCGGCAACCCTCAACCATTTATCGCCTGCGCCTTTTTCCTTTTTTTTGTAATACTCGCCGAAACGAGACACTATTCCTTTAAAAAACCCATTGTTATAGCCCTGGCGTTCCTGGCTGGATTCATGCTTGCCGCCCCTACCCTTTTCCCTCTGATAGAACTGCTGCGTCACAGCGGCTCCCGGGGAGTCAACGGCAATACTCTTGTACAATTCAAGGGCTGGACCCCTCTGGCGCTGCTGGATTTTAATTTTTTCACCACCAGGGTCCCATCGGGTTTTTGTCATTTCTGGATCGGTTCGCTGGCAGGCATTCTTGCCCTGCCGGGTCTGTTCTTTTCTCAGAAACGG